>JABMQR010000255.1 GCA_013202335.1 Bacteroidota bacterium | reverse complement strand
GTAAGGGGGTGATATTTTCGCTGACGAGTTAACCGGCTTTAGGGTGACATTTTCGCTGACGAGTTAACCGGCTTTAGGGTGACATTTTCGCTGACTGTTGACAGATAAAAGAAGGAAGCTAAAAAAAGGAAGCTCTTTCCTGTTCTTGAAAGAGCAACTTATTAATCAGAAGTTTTCGTTTTTATTATATTATAAAGGTATAATAAAAACGAAAACTTCAAAAGGCAATTTCAATAATCTTGATTATTGAAATTGCCTCTGATATCTTTCATGTCATGGAATTCTCATTTAGGAAAAATCCAAAAGTATTATTCATTCAGCCTCCTGTATATGATTTTGCCCTCTATGATCTTTTTCTCAAACCCTACGGCCTGATACGGCTTGAAGCCTGGTTTCGTGAGGCTGGATACAATACGATCTATATTAATGCACTTGACTGGGAAGATCCGGAAACAGCACAAATACTCGGAAATCCCAAACGTAAACAGAATGGAACGGGAAAGTTTTTTAAGCAGCAAATACCACTTCCTGAGAATGTAAGGAACATACCCAGGATATTCGGGCGGTATGGAATTCTGAGAGAAGTTCTTGAAATAAAAATCAGGGAATCACAGCCTGATATTGTGTGTATAACCTCCGGGATGACCTACTGGTATCAGGGTGTTGTTGAAGCTGCAGAAATAGTGAGAAAACAGGTTCCGAAAGCCAAAATACTTATTGGTGGAATTTATGCTTCACTTATGCCCGGACATGCCGAACGGGTAACCGGGGCAGATCTTGTAGTGAAAGGGGATGATACCGGCCCAATCAGAGCCTTTCTTTCAGAGAAAGGGTTTCCTGTACCTTCCGGCCCGGTTCCATTATATCCTTCAGTCCCCGAAGATGTAAAAACCAGAGAAGGACCGGGTTTCTGGGATCAGGGAGCCGGAGTTATTCGGCTGAATACCGGTTGTCCGCTGCACTGTGACTATTGTGCTTCGGATCTGATAAATCCTGTATTCAGGAATGGAGATCCCGATGGAGCATTTACTGTTATACAGGAACTCTATAGAAGGAGAGGGATAAGGCATTTTGGATTCTATGATGATGCCCTATTGGTTAATAAAGAGAAAGTACTTCTTCCTTTCCTGGAGAGAGTTATTCGGTCCGGTATATCATTCTCTTTTTACACGCCAAATGCGGTACATATCCGTTATATAGATGAGGAGAGTGCCCTGCTTATGAAGAGGGCCGGATTTCAGGAGATACGGATGGGCTTTGAATCTGCTTCAAATGAGTTTCATCTGCTTCATGATCATAAATTCTCAACGGCTCAATTCCACGACTCCATACAGATGATTCTGAGAGCAGGATTTACACAGAAAAACCTTCCCGTGTATATCCTTGCAGGGCTTCCCGGTCAGCATACTGATGAAGTTGAATCCTCAATCAGAATTGCTGCTGAAGCTGGAGTAAGTGTATCAATAGCAGAATATTCACCCGTACCCGGTACGCCGATGTGGGAAGACGCTGTTAAAGTTTGTAATTTGCCGCTTGAGGATGAGCCGCTCTATCATAACAATCTCTTTTTCCCGGCAGAATGGAGTGGACAGACGCGTGATGATCTTCAGAAGTTAAAGTTGCTGGCACGCGAAACACGTACCTGACTAAACAGCCGATACCGACCGTGTTGCGATGATTTTACAGGAAACACCCCCGGGATTCTCTATTATCGTTTCACCAATAGTTACCGGAGCGGAAATTCGGCAGCTCTTTATTGCTTCCATAACCTTAAACACATCACTCCTTGAAACAGGCTGATTTGTCCGGACTCCTGTTAGCGGTTCGGTACCATTTTCAACCAGTACTGAGCTGCAGACACTTCGGACTGGATGAAGCAGTTCCTGGGTAACCCATGCGGTACCTTGCTGGCAATTTGCATTATGTATTGCGGTAATAGTCCCGGTTATTTTATCCTTCTCAACCCTGAGAACGCAGCTTTTGGGGCAGACAATACAGGTGAGTTCTTCTACGATATATTTTTCATGTTCAGAAAGATTCACCATATACCTCCAGAGGCTCAATTTTATCACAATTAAAGGTAAACCGTAACATCTCAGAGGGGGAGACTCTGCTGAATGTTTTAGTTAGCAGAATTCTATCAGCACCCTTTTCCAGCCGCGCTACACAGATACGGAAATCTACTTCCGGTGAAGTAACGCGCATTGAGAGAGTTATGCTGCCTGGTTCAGTAATTGTATGAGGAAGGACATAACGCAAGTTGGATCCTACCGTTATAGGCTGGATGTTGCTGCCGGGTTTTTTTGTGCCGGTAGTTGGTTGAGGGTTGGAATGTGCCATTTTTGCTGCACAGGCTCCGGCATGCTCTGCCTCTTCGGAGACAAAATCGACAAGATCGTGTACTTGCAGTACATTTCCACAGGCGAACAGCCCAGGAACCGTTGTCATAAGGTTTTGGTCGACGATGGGTCCCTGAGTAGATTCATCCAGTGCAGTACCGGCGTTTCTTGCCAGTTCATGTTCCGGAATAAGTCCAACAGAGAGCAGGATTGTATCGCAGGGGATATAGGTTGATGATTTTATAATTAGTCTGTTTTGGTTGTCCAGCGGTGCAACGGAAATTCCATCAACCCGTTTTTTACCGTGAACTTTGACAACTCCGGTTGAGAGCATAAGTGGAATAGCAAAATCATGGAGGCATTGCCGGACATTCCGGTCGAGTCCACCGGGATAGGGCTGTATATCGGTAACAGCAGCAACCTCAGCACCTTCCAGCGTAAGCCTTCGGGCCATTATTAATCCAATATCACCAGACCCGATAATAACAGCACGTTTACCAACACTGATATTTTGAATATTCATAAGGCGTTGGGCTGTACCCGCAGTAAAAATTCCTGCAGGTCTGGTTCCCGGAAGTGATATAGCACCGGCGGTTCGTTCTCTGCAGCCCATAGCTAAAACTACCGTTGCTGCTCTGATAACGTTAAAAGAGCCTGAAGACATAACTACAAGGGAAAATCCCTGATTTTCCGGTACAAGATCCTGAACAAAAGTCCCTGATAAGAGGGTTATTTTTTCGATTATCTCTATATTCTGTAAAATATCATTTTCCCGCGCGGCATATTCCGGTCCGGAGAGAGATTCATTATATCGGTGTAATCCAAACCCATCGTGAATGCACTGGTTAAGAATTCCTCCGGGGCGATAGTTTCGATCTATTATTATGACAGATGCAGCACCGGCTTTTGTGGCACCGGCAGCTGCAGCCAGCCCTGCAGGTCCTGCCCCAATTACTGCAACAGCATACTCAAGCTCATTTTCTATCAAGGATTTCAGGTTTTTTTTCATAGCGACTCTTTTCTTCGGGGTGTTTGAGAAGTTCTTAGCGGACCCATGAAAAGTTCTGTACCCGAACCCTTCAAGGTTTGTTCACCAACGGCAATACCGAATGATTCCCGGAGAATTTCAGTTAATCGCTGGAGGCAGAAGCCCCCCTGGCACCTCCCCATCATTGCCCGGGTACGGTATTTAATCCCTGTAAAAGTTACAGGACCGAGAGTGCGTGCAGCAGCTTCTTTTATCTCTGCTAAAGTAATCTCTTCACAGCGGCAGACAATAGAGCCATAATCGGGGTTTTGTGAAATAAGCTTTTTTTTCTCCTTCCTGGAGCAGGCTGAAAACCGTTTTTCTGTAAACGGGGTATTGTGAATAACCGGACGTCCCCGCACAAAATTCTCTCGATTCTGTAATGGGATAAGTTCTCCTACCAATGTTTTTACCTGCTCAGCAATGGCTGGTGAAGCGGTAAGGCCCGGGCTTTCAATACCAGTAAGGTTAATAAACCCGGAGACATCCAGGCGTGATTCGATCACAAAATCCCGGAAACCACCCTCTTGGGGCGGAGCAAGCTTTGGCCGAATACCGGCAAAACTCCTGATAAAATCTGAGCCGCCCAAAGCAGGCAGCAGGTGGTGCCCCTCCTCACGGAGAGTTTTCATGATATCAATAGTTGTGGAAGAGTCTTCATCATCCATAATATATTCATTGGAGGGTCCAATCAGGATGTTTCCATCAACAGTATTGGTAAGGTGTATTCCCAGACCACTGCTGTGAGCACCGGGAACCGGGTATATCAACAAGTTGAGGGAATCTTTCAATCTTTTATCCAGGACATAGTATTCGCCCCGGCAAGGATATATCGTGTAATCATCAATTCCAGCCATTTTTGCTATATCGGCTGAACCAAGGCCTGCGGCATTTATGACAACTTTTGCAGCATAGGTGATCGTCTTTGTACAGGATCCCTCAGCATGCTCTGTGTGCAGTAGAAAATGTTCTCTGTGCTGGTCAGGGATTTCAATAGATTTGACCGTGTGGTTGAACTTGAAATCTGCCCCGTTGGCATAAGCACTTTCCGCCAATGCAATTGTAAGTTCATACGGACTGACAATACCGGTTGATGGGGTATATAGTGCAGCCTTCCCCATAGTACCCGGCTGGAGCTTTTCCATCTCATCTTTTTCGATCAGTTTGATATCGGGTACACCATTCTCTGTTCCCTGTTTCAGCAGTGCTGCTAATGTGTGTACTTGTTCATCGGTAAAAGCAACCGTTATTTTACCAGATTTTTTGAAAGGAACCTTAAGTTCGCTGCAAAGACCCTCCATCATCCGGTTACCCTGGACATTGAATATTGCCCTGTTTGAGTCCGGGGTATAGTGAATACCTGAATGCACCACCCCGCTGTTTCTGCTGCTGCTGCCGAAACCAGTATCCGGTTCTTTCTCAACAACTAATACAGAGAGGTTTGTTTGGGCAAGAATTCGTGCGATCGCACAGCCAATAACACCGGCACCTACGATAACCGTATCAAATATATTCATACAATAACTATATCCATTTTACTGATGGTCAACAACAGCAGCCTTCTTTTAATCATAATCAGCTGATAAATAATACCATCAATTATGAAAATTATGAATAGAAACAGGATTATGTATAATCCTAGAAGTTTCCAGGATAGCTTTAGTCCCGGAGTCCCCTGCTTGAAGGTTCCTGACAACAAGGTATAATAGGAACATGGAAACCGAAAATGGATTTATTCTCACACGTCATGCAGTTGACCGAAACGGCCGCTGTGAACTTCACTACTACGGCAGGAGTGATTCAGGTCCATTCAGGATCGTCATTACACCTCATGCCCCCCTCTTTTTTGTGAGAAAAGATGATGCAGCATTTCCGCATTCTGCGTCACTTCCTCCCCTTATCGGTATGGATCGGAGAGAGGTGCCTCTGGAATCCTTTGAACATGCTGAGGTTGATGCTCTCTACTTTACAACCTTGAATGATTATTACAATGCCCGAAAAGAGCTTCGGGAACACCAGATAAAAACCTATGAGTCGGACGTACGTCCTGCCGACAGGTATATCATGGAAAGGTTTATCAACAGCAGCGTTGAGATCAGCGGCGAACGTCATAACGAGGGGGCTGTTACTGTCTGGACCAATCCCCGGATGCGGCCTGCAGAGTACTCTCCGGAATTCAACTGGCTTTCTATTGATATCGAAACCGGCTCTTCCGATCCCGGTTCCTTTGGTGCCGGTACCGCACCTCTCTACTCCATAGCCATGCACGGCACTTTCGGAAGTCACGAATTGAAGAGAGTTTTTGTAGTGGGCGAATCTCCTGTTCCCGACAGCACGGGCAAAATAGGCGATATAGGTGCTTTAAGCGTTAAACCTATAATTCTCCCAACAGAGAAGGATATTTTGATTGCTTTCATTAAGGAACTCAAGACCTGGGATCCTGACTTGATTATCGGTTGGCATGTCATTGGATTCGACCTGAAATTTCTTGTTGAGAAGTGTGCGCTGCTGCAGATTCCCTTCTCTATTGGGCGCGGGAACAGAGCAGTCAGGATATCCTCAAAACGAAGCGGAATATTTTCTGTCGACCTCGAAGGCAGAGTGGTTATTGACGGCCCCCAGAATATGAGGATGGGATTTTTCAAGTTTGAGGACTTTACCCTTGAGACTGTGGCTCAGTCAATCCTCGGCAGGGGAAAGGATATCCGGCCGGAAGAGGAAAAAGTGCAGGAAATTACCCGCAGGTTTCTGTATGACAAGGAGGCGCTTGCCCGTTACAATCTTGAAGACTGTGTGCTTGTTACTGAAATTTTCAAAAAAACTGGTCTTATAGAGCAGATTAAGGCACGCAGTCTTATAACAGGACTCACCATGGATCGAATAAGTATGTCAGTGGCATCATTCGATCATGCAATGCTTCCGGGTATTCATAGAAAAGGATATGTCGCCCCGGAGACAGACGACGTATTTCCTGGCGGTCATGCTGCCGGTGGATATGTGTTTACCTCACTGCCTGGGCTCTATCACCATGTAGTGGTACTTGATTTCAAGAGCCTCTATCCCACTATTATTCGCACATTCTCCATCGATCCCTACTCCAGACTTAGCGCAGAGACCGATACTGTTACCACGCCCAATGGAATTAACTTTTCCAGGACTCATCATATTCTTCCCGAATTCCTCAAAAATCTTATGGAAAAACGGGAGCAGGCTAAGAAACGGCACGACCCCTATCTTTCAACGGCAATTAAAATTCTGATGAACAGTTTCTATGGAGTTATGGGCACAACCGGCTGCAGGTTCTACCATGCAGATCTTCCCACTGCGATTACGGAGACTGGACAGTGGGTACTGAAGGGTACAGCAGAATTTATTCGTAACCAGGGGTATAATGTGATTTACGGTGATACAGATTCGGTGTTTGTAGCTCTGAAAGAGAATGAACAGCTACACCCTGAGAAAGCGGGCACTGCATTGATGAAGCAGGTTAATACCTATTTTACCGAGAAAATTGTCAAAGAATTCGGCGTAGAGTCGATGTTGGAGATGGAGTTTGAGAAGCATTATGAAAAGTTTTTCCTTCCCGCAAAACGTTCTTCAACTGAGGGGTCGAAAAAGCGGTACGCGGGGCTTCTTGCCGACGGAACGATCGAGTATAAAGGGCTTGAAGTAATACGTTCAGACTGGACAGAACTGGCGAAACAGTTCCAGCAGGAGCTTTTTTCCCGCTTTTTTCAGGAGCAGGAGATACGTGCGTGGATAAAGCTGTTTGTTAAACGGCTGAGGGATGGGGAGATGGATGATCTGCTGGTATACCGAAAACGGCTTCGGAGAAGTGCTGAACAATATGAAAAAACCACTCCACCCCATATAAAGGCTGTAAGAATGCTTGATCCTGAGGGTGTCAGGCACCTGAGAGAGATCAGTTATATCATGACCTCCCGCGGTGCAGTTCCCATTGAGATGGAACCAAAAGATATTGATTACCGTCACTACGTTGACAAACAGATTAAGCCGTTGGCTGACGGAGTGCTGTTTGCAATCAACGATAGTTTTGATGCTATTATTGACGGGCGGCAGCTTGAACTTTTTTCTCAGGCACCTTAACAGTAAAAGATAAAAAAAGATCAAAATAATTCATCCACATTATTGACAACATCAATAACAACCTATATTCTATGAACATAGATCAAAAACGATAAAAAACATTCATAAAAAACCATGAAGCTTCAAGATATACCTAGAGGGGGCGAAGATGTCATTAGGGCATATTCCTGCAGACAGACAGAAGTTGATAACAGAGCAAATTAGAACACAAGGAATAGTACGTGTGAACGAATTAGGTGAACTGTTAAACGTCTCCGTTCTCACTATTCGGCGGGATCTGGATCAGCTGGAAAAACAGGGTCTTCTCGAGCGGACACATGGTGGTGCTGTTCTTAGACAATCAATGCCGATTGAACCCTTATTTTCCCAGAAAGAGCTGGTTAATAAGAGTGAAAAAGAGTTAATAGCCCTTACCGCTGCATCACTTATTGAAGATGGTGACATGGTAATTATAAACAGCGGGTCCACAACCCAGGCGGTTATTGAGGCTTTAAAGAGTAAAAAAATAACCATTATTACAAACAATATCGGAGCTGCCCAGATTGCAGATGAAGCAGCCTTTGATCTCATTTTTATTGGCGGTAGTTACCGGCCGCAATCCCACTCAGTAACCGGAGATATTGGACTGCAGGCTCTGGATAGGATCTATGCTAACAAGGCTGTAATTGGAGTTGATGGATTTAGTTTAACCTATGGACTCACCACACCTATCATGCAGGAAGCGGAGATGACCCGGAAAATGATAGAGAAAACGGTAGGGTCGGTTATTGTGGTTGCTGACAGCAGTAAAATTGGCGTGATATCTAATTTTAAAACAGCAGATCTGGATAGAATAGACTATCTCATTACTGATCACGAAGCTGATCATATTTTATCAGGAGAAGAGCTGCATCAGGCAGGAGTTGAACTGCTTTTTGCCGGGGAACAGAAATAAGAATCCGGGAATACCCGGACGACAACATGGATCATGCGTAGTTTTGATCCATATTAAAAGGAGGCTGTAATGGCTTATCAGGATGCATATAAAGATTGTGTTTGGGTAGATTTTGAGACTATGGAAAATTTCATGAAAGAAGCTTTGGTTCACTCAGGTGTTCCTAAGGTGGATGCTGATATTGTTTGTGAAGTATTGATTGCTTCAGATAAACGGGGAATTGATTCTCATGGAATCGGCAGGCTGAAACCTATCTATATTGATAGGATTGATGCCGGTATTCTTAATCCGAAAACAAAAATTGATATTGTGAAAGATGATAAAACAGCGGCTGTCCTGGATGGAAATAATGGGATGGGGCATGTTGTCTCAAAGAAAGCCATGGAACTGGCAATTGAAAAGGCTAAAGAGTTCGGCATGGGCATGGTTGCGGTAAGGAACTCCACGCATTACGGAATTGCCGGTTATTACACCTTGATGGCTGCTGAGGCTGGAATGATTGGGATTACCGGTACAAACGCCCGGCCCTCAATAGCTCCGACATTTGGAGTTGAGAATATGCTGGGTACTAACCCGTTAACATTCGGGCTTCCCACTGATGAAGAATTTCCCTTTATTCTGGATTGTGCAACATCAGTTTCCCAGCGTGGAAAAATTGAAGTGTACGGACGTTCCGGGAAAGAACTTCCTGCCGGATGGGTAATTGGAAATGACGGAAAAACACGTACTGATACGAAACAGATTCTTATCGACCTGACAAAAGGCAATGCAGCACTTGCTCCTCTTGGTGGATTGGGAGAGATGACTGGTGGATATAAAGGTTTCGGATACTCGATGGTCATTGAAATACTCTCTGCTGCGCTCCAGGATGGAGAATATTTGAAAGCCCTGAATGGGTTTGATAAAGAGGGAAACAAGATTCCCTATCCGCTTGGACACTTTTTTATTGCTATCGATCCTGAAAGGTTTATGGGTTTGGAAACCTTCAAACGTATTGCCGGTAATATTTGCCGTGATGTACGAAATTCCAAAAAAGCACCTGGTGAAGATCGTATCTATACAGCAGGGGAAAAAGAGTATATCGCATGGCAGTACCGAAAAGAGCATGGTTGTCCTGTTCCGGAATCACTCAGGAAAGTTATGATTGAGCTTCGAGACAGATGGAGCATGAACTACACTTTTGATTTTGAATAATAAACTAACTATATAGGAGAATAAATAATGGATGAATTGAAAGAGAAAGCTCTTAATTATCATAATATGAACGGAGTTCCAGGAAAGATTGAGGTTGTTCCGACAAAACCTTGTCTGACCGCAGATGACCTTTCACTGGCGTACACTCCCGGAGTAGCAAAACCAGTAATGGAAATTGCCGCTAACCCGGAGAATGCCTACAAGTACACTTCAAAAGGGAATTTAGTTGCTGTTATTTCTAACGGTACAGCAATTTTAGGCCTTGGAGATCAGGGTGCTCTTGCATCAAAACCAGTAATGGAAGGTAAGGGGGTTCTTTTTAAAAGATTTGCGGATATCGATGTGTTTGATATTGAGGTTGATACAAAAGACCCTAAAAAAATCATTGAGATAGTGAAACTGCTTGAACCCACCTTTGGCGGTGTGAACCTGGAGGACATAAAGGCTCCTGAGTGCTTTGAGATAGAGCAGACTCTGATTAAAGAGTGTGATATTCCAATCTTTCATGACGACCAGCATGGTACTGCTATTATTTCTACAGCCGGTATTCTGAATGCTTCAGAACTTGTCGGGAAAAAGATGGAAGACTTAAAGATAGTATTTAATGGAACCGGTGCAGCAGGAGTATCTTGCAGCAAGATGTTTGTAGCTGCCGGTGCTAAACGAGAAAATATTACTATGTGTGACAGCAAGGGCGTAATCTATAAGGGAAGAGTTGAGCGAATGACTCCTGAAAAGGAAGACCTGGCTATAGAGACTGATGCAAGAACACTTGCCGAAGCAATGGTTGGATCTGACGTATTTATGGGGCTGTCAGTTGCTGATTGCGTTACACCTGAAATGCTGCTTTCCATGGCAAAAGATCCTATTGTATTTGCTATGAGCAATCCTAATCCTGAAATTAAATATGAAACAGCTGTTGCTACCAGAGATGATGTGATTATGGCTACTGGCAGAAGCGATTTTCCTAATCAGATAAATAACGTTCTTGGATTTCCCTTTATTTTTCGTGGAGCACTGGATGTACGGGCAACAAAAATTTCTGAAGGAATGAAAATGGCTGCTGCAAAAGCACTGGCTGCACTGGCAAAAGAATCTGTTCCTGAAGAAGTTGGCGCTGCTTATGGTGGGCGTGAATTCACTTTCGGTCGTGATTATATTGTTCCTAAACCTTTCGACCCGCGTGTTATTGAGTGGGAAGCAGTAGCTGTTGCTAAAGCAGCCTGTGAAGAGGGTCTTGCAAAATATCCGATAGAGGATTGGGATGCATATACCCAGCAGCTTAAGGACAGAATGAAAAAATACTGGAATTAATTTTTAATATTTGAGGCGCTTTCAAAAATACCTATTTTTGAAAGCGCTACCTTGGAATAAGATGCTTTGCATCTTATTCTTAAAAGTATGCATAGCATACTTCGATT
>JABMQR010000254.1 GCA_013202335.1 Bacteroidota bacterium | reverse complement strand
GGATTTTGCAATTTTTGGAGTGAATCAGACCCAAAAAACTGTAATAATGCCAGATTATGATGGTGATCTGTCCTTGCAAGGAGCCATTTATAGCTCTTTTACAACCCTCCTGAGTTGCCGGACAGCCTGAATTTGTTATGGTATATCAAGAAAAGGCTTGACATAACCCTCTTATAGTACTAAATTTTTAGTACTATAAGAGGGGCACTATGGCACGACCAAAAAGAGCTGACGGAAAGATCAAAATTCAATTGTTTGTAACCAACGGATATCGCTATGCAATCTCCCAGGACTCTGTCCGGGATCCTGAGACCGGCAAATATTCCCACCCAAAAATCATCTATGGGACAGTGACTGAGGATGAGAGGTTCATCCCAAACAAGCGGTTTCTCGAGCTGAGCACAGAGGAGAGGAAAAGGCTTGCATTCCCCTTTGGATGGAATCTCGATTCCATTGATGCTGCTCCCATTCTTCCTGCCGAGACCCGCGGCCGCCCTTCCTATACGGGGGAATCCAGAAGCCTGCTCTATGGGTCGACACTGTTCTTTGAGAAGGTTGCCGATGCCTGCGGTCTCAGAAAAGACCTGACAGTCATATTTGGCAAAAGCGGAATCGTTGATGACCTGCTCTCCCTGGCATACTTCGACTTGCTTCACCAGGACTGCTACAACCACTTCGAGTCCAGGCAAAAGGTGGAGTGGTATCCTACCACGAAGGCCTTGAACCCTTCGAAGATCACGCGTCTTACACAGTCACTTACCGAACAGAACAAGCAGGACCTTTTTGCCTGCAGGAAGGCACGTGTCAGCGAAGACTCCTGGATTGCAATCGACTCCACCAGCTTCTCCGTCTACGGCTTCAGCCTTGCAGACTGCCACTATGGCAAGAACAAGGAGCATGACCCATTGCCACAGGTGAACCTGCTTGTTCTGTATGACGTGAAGAGTGGCATGCCTGTTTATTACCGCATTCTTCCCGGCAATATCCCCGACGCAAGAACCCTGAAGACAACCTTCAAGGAGTTTGGCCTGAAGGGGTTCAAGAGCATCCAATATTTGCTGGACAGAGGGTACATTACCTTTGAGGTGCTCGAGTTCCTCGCAAAAAGCAAGGTCGGTTTCATCATGATGGCTAAAACCGGCGACAGACAGATCAAGGCTGTCATAGATGCGATAGATATCGATGAGTTCTGCGTGACCAAGAACTATATCGGAAAGCACCAGCTGTATGGCATGGATGGTGAATATCCATTTGAGGTGCATGTAAAGGGGGAGCTGAGGGATACCACTCCCTTGCGCCTCTGTCTTTTCTTTGACCCTGAGCTGCAGGGGGCCAAGAGGAAAGAGATTGCAGATTTCATGTATCGGCATAATGAAAGCCTGCAATCACACATCGACGACAAGATACCCATGACTGATGAGTCGATACAGGAAATTTCCAAGTATTTTACGCTGACGGTGGATGAAGAGACCCGCCTGCTCTTGTCCTTTGAGGAGCGGAGTAAGGTTGTGAGGCAAAAGTACGTCCGTTCGGGCTTCTTTGCCTGCCTGTGCAATAATATGAACAGGGACGAGTATCCCCTTACCTACATATTGGACAAGTACCGTATGAGAGATGAGCAGGAGAAGGCCTTCATGTTTATTAAGAGTACCCAGAACGGCAGACGTCTTAGGACTAGCACCGAGCTCTCTACAAGCGGGAGGATGTTTATCCAGTTCCTGGCTCTTATTCTGAACTCCTCTATTCACCACATCTACAGCAACAGTCCCACGCTAGAAAAGATGTTCCCTACACGCCGTCACATGTACGAGGAACTCATGAGCATCCGCAGGATAGAACACCTCCAAAAGGCCAAGATTATCACTGCGTTTGTTGGCAAGCAGGTTGATATATTCGATGCATTCGACTTCGCGATCCCAAAAGGGAGTCGCCCCAGTTCAAGGAAGAAAAAAGCCAAGAAAAAGAGTGCGAAACCGACTCCGAAAAAATAGTACTAAAAAATACTGCAAAACTCAGATTGTACATACCCGCGGTTACCGGAAGAAGATATTCTGCTGTGATGGTTGCCGTAAGGATTGGTGGAATAGGAGTGCACAAAGTAAAACTAAAGCTCGTTGAGATTTCCCAGTCCTAACCAAAACGGCCTGCCCTTTCAGCCTGCTATCTGTGTAGCGATATCGACTCTCACTTCTTACATTTAACGAGACTAGCACAGCTACCACCCCCTCACTTACGGATCGTTTGCATTCCTGCCTACGTTTAAACCTCACCTCGCGGCTTCGGCTCTAAGGCTGGATACTGACTGCCGGTCAGGCTTTGTCAGGTCGGGAGTTTCATCCAACTATATACATATAGTTCCGAACTGGTGCACTGCACAGTAAATATTACAGGCTCATCATTTGACGACGTATAGAGTAGCTTTTAGGTCAGTTTCACCATCACTATTATCAAAGTAGTGCTTAAATTTTTCGCCCAATGGAAAATAACTACGGGACGGACAACAGATGAAAGCCATAGTACGCTATATCTCCCCCTATCCAGAAACACCAAGCAGGGGGAAGTTAATTCATTCTCCTTGTTAGATTTACTCAAAATGAACCTCAAATTACTTCATATGAATATACCTATCCAAATATCTGAATGTTAATCTTATCCTTCTCACTGATTCATTTATTAGTTTTTGGCGCAGTCTATTTTTCAGTTTCCCGGTTCACCCAATTATATCCATATAAGAATGCTCGCTTTAACACAAATCGAATTTTAACAGTTTTGGCTGGTGCTTTTTCACCTCCATTCCATTTGATAGTGGTTTGATTGTGATTCCCTATCAGAGGCTGACAATCCTCAACTGAAAAGCCTTGAAGAGGGATGCCGGATTCATCGAGTAATTCTGCCAAAAACTCACCACCTTTCTTGACGTGGATGTTGACCACCAAGTTCCCGCCTCCTGAATTCTCTACATGCGTCACGGCTGCACCTATGGTCATACCTCCTGCTGATGATACCAATGCCCACAACCGATCGGACTGCCACGTAGCTCGGCAGAGTGCAGTATTAAACGGTAAAGTCGGTGTCTGAGATCCAATCACTGTTTCTCCTCCGACTTCAATCCTGGGTCCGATTCGTGTATCGAAAATTTCTCCATGGATTCCTTCGGAGCCAGCATAATATACATGCATTTTACTCTTTTCGAGAATGGGGTGATGCATCTGCCACATCATTCCACCGCCGTAATCCCCAAGTGGGGGATTAGATAGGGCAGGCCTCCGGTCCGGTCGCCACCAGTGAATTCCGTCGCGAGAAGCAGCAAATTCCATCGACATTGTTTGGATCGATGTATTATAGTAATTTACAAATGCCACATACCCACCTTCAACCTTGACTGGACAGAGTTCAAGATACTGAGCAAAGTCTGGATCCCGCCAGTCTCTACCCATTACAATCGTTTCCTCCCCCCACTTGCTGCCGTCACTGCTGGTTTTTCGAGCCACCTGACGGAGCCCTCCCCGTGGATTGTTATCATATGGAATCATTCGATCCCCTTCTCTTAACTTGGGATACGCCTTGTAATATGACACATACGATCCATCCGGCTCTCGATGAACATAGCAGACATCAGCGCCGCCTCCTACCGATGGATGTATGGGGCCCTCTACCAACTTCCAATCTTTTCCATCATGTGAACGATACCTGTAGGAGGCTCTCTTTTCCGACGGAGCAGGAAGGTGTCCTACTTTGTCGGGATTAGGCCCAAATATTGGAGTCCTCATCACAAACATTTCATAAGGCCATTCCTTATTTGTCGGATCAACAAGAACCGATGCATATTGTGCTGATCCGCCTGAATCCAGATCCAAAATGATATTCGTATAATCATAACCCGGCCAGGAAACATAGGGAAGCTCAGGACGATACCAGTTAATTCCATCCTTGCTCTCCAGATAGGTCAGCCTGCGAAACCCTTCATGCTTAGCATCCGATCCTTCAATCTTTTCTTCGGCAGGTGTTGATACCTGCCAAGCTTTCCATAATCCATCGATTGGATCATGGAGAACCGTTCCATGAGCCATTACTCCTCCCGAATCCCACGGCATCGCAGGTTCCAGAAGAGGATTATTAGGATCCGGAATACCTTGTTCAACTCTCCAAGATACAAGATGCAAGGCCTCAAAATTATCGGGCATTAACAATGGCATAGCTTCTGAATTTATTTTTCTAGACATTTCATTCTCCCTCCTGAAAATATTTTCTTAACAAATAAAATAATTTTCCCTCTATCAAGGATAGCAGTAAATAGTTGATCCCTATGTCTAACTAAACCTTAGTAATGATATACAAATTTTGTTCGTCCTCACTTAGACGCTATGTACAGAAAACTCTATTAATTATAATCTTGTTTTACAAATTACATAGAATTTAGTTTAGCAGTCTCTTTTTGGAATTCATCAATTAAAAAAGTTCTGAATTTATTAGGAAGAATAAACCACAGTTCATAGCATCAATTTTTAGCCTGTTGACCGTCATGCTTTGAAGCCACTGAGCGCTATTCCTTGAACAATTCGACGTTGAAGGGCAAGAAAAAGGAGAAACGGTGGAACCATTAGGATAATCGATCCTGCCATGAGTGGTCCATAAACCGTAATGAGATTCCCTTTAAATGCTGCCAACGAAACCGATAGCGTCATTTTCTGTGGGTCCGACAGCATTATCAGAGGCCACAGAAAATCATTCCAAGACCATATGAACTTTATTGCAGCAAGCGTAAAAATCGCTGACTTCATCACGGGAAAGACAATGCGTAATAGGATTCTGAGTTCGGAAGCTCCATCAATCCTCGCAGCCTGTAGAAGCTCGTCTGGAACAGTCAATGTATACTGTCTCATGAAGAATATCCCGAACACACTTAGAAAGTCAGGAAGGATAACGCCGACCAACGTGTCATTCAACCCCATCTTTACCATGAGGACGTAGAGTGGGATTAGCTTAGCGAATGGGGGTACCATCAGGGCCGCAAGAATCATTAGGAAGAAAAGATCTACCAACTTCGATTTGAACTTAGCAAACCCATATCCGACCATTGTTGAGAAGAAAACTGTGCTGATCATGATGCTACCAGAGATCACTAAGCTATTCATGATTACTCTTGGCAGGTCAAATAGCCTAGCCAGATCCCGATAGTGCGTCAACACCACGGTTTTAGGAAAAAGAATGACTGGGCGAGTGAATATGTCACTTTTGGGTTTAAGAGATGTCACCAGAACCCAAATAACAGGAAGAAGCATGACAACGGCGATACACAAAAGCACTGCGTAAATCCACAATCGGTGTATTGATTTCGAACGTATCATATATTCTCCTAGTATGTAATAGAATCAAGATCTACAGTATTAAGCATGATTAATATCGGCTAGTACTGGAAAGCATCAGAGTTCGACAGCTTTCTCTGAATCACGGTAATCACCATGATAAGTACGAATAGAACCACTGCCATTGCGCTTGCTCGTCCCATCCAACCAAACTCGAATGCTGTCTCGTACATCAGAAACCCGATTGTCTTGGTTGAACCTGCAGGCCCCCCCGCTGTAAGCATATAAATTTCTCCAATTATCTTCAGGCTATCGATTGTGTTCAGGATGGAAAGCATCAGAGTGATTGGCATCAATAGAGGAATCGTGATGTACCTGAATTTTTGAAATGCTCGGGCTCCAACGATGTCCGCAGCCTCGTAATAGGTCGTAGGAATACTCAGTAAACCCGCAACGTATACTACAACGTTGAATCCGAATCGCATCCAGACCTTTACAAACGAAATTGCAAAGATTGCAGAATTGGGATCAAGTAGCAGACGTTGACCGGGTAAGCCCATTCGCAATAGCAACGCGTTCAATAATCCAAAAGAGGGTTCAAACATCCATTGCCAAACTATCCCGATTGCAACGACACCAGTCATCGAAGGAAGATAATACAACACCCTAAAAAAACCTGCACCTTTCCTGATATTGGTTAGAAGAAAGGAGGTTAAAAGGGATAAGGCCATCACAGAGGGGACAACACAAACCACAACAAGAAACGTACGCAATGTTGCCGCATAAAAATCTGGATCACGGAAAATCCGTATGTAGCTGGATAATCCAATGAATGGATGGGTCGAATTTGGTCCTGTCCAAAGATGAAAAGACAGGTTGATCATCGAATAGAGTGGATACGCCATAAATAGGAAAAACCAAATAATCCCTGGTGATATGAATATGAGTGACCAGATTTTTTTTGTGTTCATATGTTTTGTGTTCATATGACTGCTGCCTCCTAGACGTTCGTACGGGGGTATGTTTTAATTCAGATCAAAAAACTTGGTCAGAAGGGGAGCTCATCCTCTATTCCAACCAAGTATTTTTGAGTGCAAAACCATTCTATCTCTACTGCTGTGCCTTCTGCTTGTATTCAGCAAGCACCGCATCGGCTTTTGCCTTTGCTGCTTTCAACTCAGAAACAACATCAAAATCTTCATTAATGAGTGCACTTTCCACAACCGCGCCAATAATGTTGTTAAGTTCTCCTCGCGCACCCCATGGATCAATACGTTCCTGACGTTCCACTGGCCGGTCGGACATCCCTACAAAAGCCTCTGCCCATGGGATAGATTTAGCGTAGGTAGAATCCGCATTCGCTTTGCGTTTCGGATAACTACCGGTCAGCTTACTAAGTTCCAGATCATGGACATCGTTGTTCATGAACATGTTAAAATCCCAAGCAACCTCCGGATATGGCGTATCTTTGGAAACCGTGTTCAATTGTGTTGCCAACGTACGTCCTGCGGGGTATTGACCAAATCTTCCCGCTCCCACGACTAGCGGAGCGACACCAAAGTTGAGATCAGGACTCTCTTCTTGCAGAACGCCGATCAGGAAGGACTCTCTGTTAGTCATGGCTACCATGCCAAGTTTGAATGCCTCGGCGGGAGCTGGGAAACTGACGGACGACACCTTCCACTCCCAGACCATGTCATGATAAAACTGCAGAGCCTTCTGGAAGTCTTCTCCTTCCCATTCGGCGACTGATTCCCAATCAGAGCTGAATAGATACCCATCTTCTATCGGCCGGAACAATGAAAGGATCGGTAACCACTTTCCCGCAATCCCGCCTGGGCTGCCAGCGTAGCGTACACCAAAACCACCCTGGGTGATGTTCCCTGCTGCATCGTATTTGGTAGTCTTTTGCATCACATTTAGAAGCTCGGTTGATGTGGTCGGTACCGAGACGCCGGCTTCAGCCAACATGTCCTTGTTGTAGTATAGCATCTGCCCAGCGTCGAGCTCGGATACCAGCCATCCAAGATACTGCCCATCGTACTCGCTGCGAGGACCGCTATAGCGCATTTCTGCTTTCGCTGCATCCACGTACTTCTCGTCGATAAGACGTTCTACCCACTCGGGTGCAGGTGCGGCGATGCCAAGTGCATGGATATTCGTCAACTGCAGAGCAAACACATCGGGAAGGGTTTGCGCTTCTGCTGCGGACAGAAACGTAGTATTGATTTGCGGAACCGGCACAACCCGAACCCTGATGGAAACATTTGGATGAATTTGTGAATATTCTTCAGCAACTCCTTCGGCCCATTCGAGCCACCCCGGTCTCTCTCCAAACACTTCCCAATACTGCAGCTCTATTTGCTCCGTTGGAAATTGAAAATCGGGATTGTAGATCTCAATCGGTGTTTTAGCTCCTGTCGAAACAGTTGATTTCTGTGCAGTTTCTTTCGTACCTCCTGCGAAGGCTGAAGTAACAATTATTACAATCATCACTACTAAAAATAACCTTTTAATGTTCATCTTTTTCTCCTTAGATAGTATATAAAAGACACTCCCCGATGATCCTCCATACCATAAATTCTCAGGTGATTCGATTCAGGGATCTCGAATAGTCAAGCGCATCTGAATGTGTAGTTGGATTTTATAGGCTTCAGCACCTTCCAAACTGTATTATCTGAATACTTAACTACTAAATACTATATCAGGTATACCGGATATGTCAATAGCTATTTTTGTTTTTTGTTGCTCTGACAATATAGGCGCCATCGTATCATGTAAGAATTGTAGATTATGCTGTAATATCAAAATCTTGATACTGCCTTATTCTATTCGGGATGCTTTGTTGGTCAAATTGAAAACAATGTTCTACCCTATGACTTTAGATTGTATAAACTTAGAAATTGTTTCTTGTTTCGATTTCTATAGAAGCACTATAATTAATGTTATTGACATATCTGGTATATCGGTTATACTATCATTTAGAAATAATATACATTGGAATTTTTAATAAATCAGACAGGAGTTCATATGTTATACGGAAATATTGTCCGCAAAAAACTATCTGAAGGTGGAATCAGTCTTGGCACATGGATTCAGATAGGCCATCCCGCTGTAGCTGAGATATTATCTGAGTGTGGATTTGATTGGATTACTATTGATTGTGAGCATTCGGAAATCTCAATTGAAGGAGTTTCATCAATAGTGCGGGCTATGTATGGGCGCGATTCGCTGCCTATGGTACGAGTTAAGGAGAATAATACTCTTGCCATCCGACAAGTTCTTGATATGGGAGCCACAGGTGTTTTTGTTCCTTTGGTAAATACAGCAGAAGAGGCAAGGCAAGCGGTAGCAGCCACCAGATTCCCTCCTGAAGGAATCCGCGGATTTGCTTATTACAGGGCAAATGATTACGGCAAAAATTTCCAGACTTATGCAGAGACAGCTAATGAAGACATCTTGGTAATCGTAATGATCGAGACGAGACAGGCTGTGGAGAATGTGGAGAAGATTGTAGCAGTTCCAGGTGTGGATGGAGTTCTAATCGGACCATATGATTTAAGTGGATCTTATGGAATCCCGGGACAGGTTGAAAATCCTATTATCCGGGATGCTGGAAAGAGAGTCATTCAAGCCTGTATTGACAGCAATACAGCTGCAGGAATCCATATTGTAACTCCGGATAAGGAAAAAATTCAGAATGCATTATCTGATGGATACAGGCTTATCGCTCTTGGTATGGATAATGTTTTTATGATGATCCAGGCCCAGAAAAATCTTAGAATCACTAAATCGATTATCGGAAAACTTAAATGAAAATTGTAACAACAACATCCAGTTTTTGTATTAATGATTACCCGGAAAACCTGAAGGTAGTAAATAATCCCCTTGGGAGAAGACTCTCTGAAGAGGAGGTTTTGAAATTTCTCATAAAGGAACAACCCGTCGGGATGGTGGCCGGGGTAGAGCCCTTAACAAGGAGAGTTCTGGAGCAGGTTGCCTTTTTAAAGGTTATTTCACGATGCGGAGTGGGTATGGATTCTGTGGATCTCGCTGCTGCTAAAGATCTGGGAATAAAAGTCTTTAATACTCCGGTAGCGCCGGTTGCTTCAGTATCGGAGATGGCCTTTACTCTGGCACTCAGTTTTCTGAAGAGAATTCCTCAGGTAGACCATTATATGAAACAGGGACAGTGGAATAAACTCAAAGGGAATCTTCTGGAAGGAAAAACCGTGGGAATTTTAGGTTGTGGCCGCATCGGCACACAAACAGCTCGTCTCTTTCATATTTTCGGATGCTCTGTTTTGGGTTTTGATCCTTATGTAAAAGATCATTCTATCTGCCAGATGGTGGGGAAGGAGCAAATTATTGCTGAATCAGATATTTTATCTCTTCATCTTCCGGTAACAGAAGATACCATGGAATTTATAAATGCTAGGATATTCGAAAAAATGAAAACCTCAGCTATATTAATTAATACAGCCAGAGGTAACCTGGTAGAGGAAAACGATTTATATAAAGCTCTGAAAGAAAGACAAATTGCAGGAGCAGCTCTTGATGTTTTTTGTGAGGAACCATATTCAGGGCCTCTGACAGATATTAGTATTTCCGATCGAATTATTCTGAGTCCTCATATTGCTTCCAGTGCGGTGGAAGGAAGAAAGAGAATGGAAACAGAAGCCCTAAAGAATTTATTAAACGGTCTTAAAGAGTTAGGTTTATTTATATAGTGAGGATGAATCCATGAAATATCATTTTCCTATTGGAATTACAACGAATAGTTTTTCATCTTCTATCCAAAGCGAGGAAATAAAATATACTAAAATCCTCCAATGGGCCAGCACCCATGGTTTTAACTGGGTAGAGATTCGGGATTCAAAATCTGATTTCAAATATGATGCAGTTAAGGAACTCAATACTCTAGCTGTTAATTTGGGAATAGAGGCCCATTTGGCCTGGGATAATACTGATCTTGGATCTGAGTTTAGCCTGGACAAATGGAAACAGCAAATGGAAAAAGCCAGTATTTTTGAAGGCCCTCGGTTTTCCAGAGTAACTATTTCGCCCTCTGCAGTTGATTGGGATAATAGTGGATACTGTATATCCGACTTTAAACAAATCTTATCCAATACACAAACAATCCTTGAGCTTGCAGAAGAAAACGATCTTAG
This sequence comes from Bacteroidota bacterium, assembly GCA_013202335.1. The sequence goes on along the minus strand of JABMQR010000254.1, from coordinate 3,667 downwards.
ACTTGTTTTCGAAAACTCCTTTGAAACTCTTGTCCCAGAGGGCGATTACTTTGGGATAGATGAATTTATGAGCAAAGTAGAGCAAGCAGAACTCTGTTTAGATTATTCAAATCTTTTAAATAAAGAGCAGGTTTCTCAAAGACCTTGCCTTTAAGAAATATACAACTTTATCAAGCTTTACAAAAATAGAATTCCCTATGTTCATTGTAAATCTACATTAAGAAACCAGTTGTTAGATCAATTCGAATCTGATGCTGACCTTCCTATAAATGAACTGTTTAACCTTTTTAAGAATGGTACATATATTTGTTTGGAGCTGCCTTCTCAGGGAGATCTTGTTCTACTTAAGAATAGACTTTTAAACGGCAAAGACAGTTATAAGAAGATTCTGATGCTATGTGATGGAGATTAAATGAAGAACCAGTTTAAACCAACTGAACAGAGGGTCGAGTTATTCAAACAATTTTACCGAAAAGAAAATTACAGACCTTTACTGGGATTTTTTAAGGGAAGTGAATACCCGGTTCATAGATATTCATCAATGAAAAACCTACCCGAATACCGGCCGTTGGTTCCGGAAGATTTCCCTCTAGATGCTTTTATTGAGGATTCAGAAAAACTCTTTAATGAACACGAAGCCTGTGGTGGTGATTTTATTTGGAGTGCTTCGGCTTTCTGGGGAATTCCCTGGCTGGAAGCAGCATTAGGGTGCCCTGTTTATGTTAATCATTCTAATGGTTCTCTTTACAGTGAACCTCCACCATCGTTTACGGGTCCAGATTCTGTCCAGCCCTTTAATGCTCATAATCCATGGGTCAGATTACTGAAGACATATATTAATCATTTGGATAAAAAAAGTAGTGGACGCTGGCCCATCGGAACCACCCGCATGAGGGGTATATCAGACCTATTAGCAGCACTATACGGGGGAACAGAAGCAATTTACAAAATGCTTGAAAATCCGGAAGAAATACAAAAAGTCTGCTTAAAACTGACTGATTTCTGGCTGAAATTAGCGCAGTTTCAGCTAGATATTATTCCTGATTTTTACCATGGAATTGGTTCATTCTATTACTATACCTGGGCACCAAAAGGGACGGTTTGGTGTCAGGAGGATTCTACTGCATTGTTATCTCCCACACTATATTCCGATTTTATTGAAAGGTGTATTCAAAAGATCACAGATAAACTTGAGGGGAGTATAATGCATGAACATTCAACAGGTTATGTCCCCGTTGGCTCTTATCTCTCTATGAACTTTCATGCTTTGGAATTGCACATTGATGAAGGGGGACCCTCTGCAGAAAAGTTATATAATACGTATTGCAGAATTCTTGCAGAAAAGCCTTTGATTATCTGGGGAAATATCTCAGAAAATGATTTGAGTTGGATATTTTCAAAACTCCCCCCACAGGGATTGGCTGTCATAACGACAGTAAATTCAGCTGAAAAGGCTGGACAACTCTGGAATAAATATATTGATAAACAGGAGTAGTTTGTGCAACTTAATCTAAAAGATAAAAATAAATGCTCATATGATTGTGTGAGCATGGGCGAAATAATGCTTCGCCTTGATCCTGGTGAAGGGAGAATTAAAACAGCTCGTCAGTTTACAGTATGGGAAGGTGGTGGCGAGTACAATGTTGCCAGAGGATTAAAGCGGTGTTTCGGGTTATCAACAGCCATTATCACAGCTTTTGCGGATAATGAAATAGGAAGGTTGTTGGAAGATTTTGTTTTTCAGGGTGGAGTTGATACGTCTTTAATTCAATGGCATGAGTTTGATAGTGTAGGAAATGAAGTAAGGAATGGTTTGAACTTTACAGAAAGAGGATTCGGAGTTCGGGGTGCCCTGGGAACAGTTGATAGAAATCATACAGCAGCATCCAGAATAAAACCAGATGATATTGACTGGGAAGACCTATTCGGGAAAAAGGGTGTTCGCTGGTTTCATACCGGAGGAATTTTTGCTGCACTGTCAGAAACAACTCCGGAAGTTATTCTGAAAGCAGTTCAGGTTGCCAAAAAATATGGAACAATTGTATCATACGACCTCAATTACCGTCCATCACTCTGGAAGAACCATGGTGGCTTGGAAACCTGTCGTGATATAAATCAGAAAATTGCTCCTTATGTAGATGTTATGATTGGAAATGAGGAAGATTTCACCGCCTGCCTAGGATTTGAAATTGAAAATAATGATGAGAATTTGAAAGATCTGAATATTGAAGGCTACAAACAGATGATAAACCAGGCAGTGCATACATATCCAAATTTCAAAGTAATCGCCACCACACTACGAACAGTAAAATCTGCCACAGTCAATAGCTGGGAAGCGCTCTGTTGGAGTCATAATAAAATTTTTGAAGCAGGCATGAGAGAAAATATGGAAATAATGGATAGAGTTGGTGGTGGGGATAGTTTTGCAGCCGGTTTAATATACGGATTGATGGAACTAGGCAATCCAGCTCTTGCCGTTGAATATGGTGCCGCTCATGGGGCTCTGGCTATGACTACACCTGGCGATACCAGCATGGCCTCCCTTATAGAGGTTAAACATCTAGTAGAGGGTGGAAATGCAAGGGTTGTGAGATAAAAAATAAGATCTATTCAGATTGATATGCTTCTATGTGTATTAATATGAAAATAATTTTAATTCTAAAATGTAGCCTTAGTTTATATTTTCATATTTCCAAGAGCTTCCAATTCCATACTTAAACCACGGGTAACATGTTTACGCATCATTTTTTCTGCTCTGTTTGGATCACCTGAAATAATAGCATCGATAAGCAAGCTATGCCAGTTTGCTTCATCATGGCTCCAATCAATATGATATGCATTGGAAAGTATTACTGAATTAAGATAGTTAGTTTTCAGTATTTGAATCAGTTCATCACAATCAACTAGATCTAGTATTGTATCATGAAGAGATTGATGTAGTCGGGCTTTCTCCGAAGCTGACAATTCATTTTTATTAAGTTCATTATCACAGTGTTTTGCTATTTCTTTTAAGGAAATACTTGCTTTAACTGTCATATTTTCACAGGCCAATCTAGCAGCCATTCCTTCCAGTGCTTCCCTAACTATATAGCGTCCTTTTAATTTTTCTGGAGTAACCTCTTCAACCATTGCACCAAAACGAGGTTCAATGATAACCAGTTTTTCATTTTCAAGGATCCGTAAGGCTTCCCTAGCAACTATTGTTGTTGTATTAAACCTTTCACCAATTTTCCTTTGTGGAAGTCGGTCACCAGGTTTATAATCGCCGCTAATGATGGCTTCTCTAAGGGCATCGACTAATTTCTGTGCTTCTGTTCGAAAGTCTGGCATTTGGTAAATCTCCTACGAATAATGATATTGATGAAATATATGGTATATCAATTTATTGTTCCTGACAATATGGTTTAACCAAGGAATGTTAGGATCTGACAGAAATCTATAGATTATTACCACAGAAAACCACGTCCCCGTCCCGTTGCATAATACATCCGGTGTCAAATTAAGCAAAACTTCTATAATAATGATGATGTAAATCCCAAAGAACTGACTCTTTCTGAATTTTACCGACTGTAGGAATATTTTCACATTCTGGAATACGATGAATTCCTTGATGCGGGCGCAGTGTATTATAGTAATTCACATACTCTGAAATAATTCTTGTTACTTG
>JABMQR010000024.1 GCA_013202335.1 Bacteroidota bacterium | reverse complement strand
TTTCTCAAATATTTCCTGCATATACATTCTCCTGATTATACATAATCCTTTAATCTTCTGCTTCGTTTTGGATGACGCAGCCGGCGAAGTGCCTTCGCCTCAATTTGTCTTATTCGTTCACGAGTGACTTCAAAGTATAATCCAACTTCCTCTAAAGTCAATGAATAACCATCTTCAAGTCCAAACCGCATTTTCAGGACCTCCTGCTCTCTCGGAGGAAGTGTTGTTAGTACATCCTGTAATTGTTCCTGTAACAGTTTGAACGCAGTTTGTGTTGCGGGATTTTCAACATCTTTATCTTCGATAAAATCACCAAGCAGAGAATCCTCTTCCTCACCTATTGGTGTTTCAAGTGATATGGGTTCTCTTGCAACATTTTTTACCGCTTTAACTCTCTGTGGTGTCCAACCAAGTCTTTCCGCAATTTCCTCATCGGTTGGTTCTCTTCCATAAACCTGCATGAGCTGTCTTGACTCTCTTACAACTTTATTAATTTGTTCTATCATATGAACCGGAACACGAATAGTTCGTGCCTGATCAGATATTGACCTTGTAATTGCCTGTCTGATCCACCATGTAGCATAGGTTGAAAACTTATACCCTTTACGATATTCAAATTTTTCTACTGCTTTTATTAATCCTATGTTTCCTTCCTGTACAAGATCAAAAAAATGCAAACCTCGATTTGTATACTTTTTTGCAATACTTACAACAAGGCGTAAATTCGCTTGTATTAACCGGTCTTTTGCACTCTTCATCATGAGCTTTCCACGCTCAATTTCTTCTGAATGAATAATTACATTCTCAATTGTATCCTCAAATTCATATTCAATAGCTTTTAATTTTTTTTCTGTTAATTGAATTTGTCGAATTTTATCCTTAATAATATCTGTAGTCAGCTGTAGAGTTTCCTCAATTTTATATCGTTGCATCGGGACCGCAAGGGAACGGCCTAGTTGGCGCAGTTCCTTAGCTGAAGATATTCCAAGTCGTGCTTCAATACTATCTCTTTCATTTTGTAATTTGTAAATATCTCTTTCTGAGCTAAGAAATTTTTCAGTAAAAACAAGTATTTCATCCTGCTGAAGATCTATTTTACTTAATTTTTTCATTAAGTTCTTTTTCTTTTTCAGAAGATTTTCATCAGTTACAATATTTCCACCTGAAGAAATTATTTTATTTTTTTGTTCAACATACGATCGAAGAAAAGATTGTGAATCTCTTAATTGTTCACGATATGACTGATTTAATCTTTTCTGTTCAGTAAAAAATTCAGTTAACTCTTTTTTGGTCAGGTCCATCTCTTTCTCATCAAACTTATGGGAAAGTTTTTGAAGAATATTATACATTCCTGTAATCATAATCCCGGAATCTTTGGTAACGTGTTTGATTATATTTTCACCGTTCTCCATTTTTTTGGATAATTCAACTTCCTGTTCAGCAGTAAGAAGTGATTCTTTTCCAATTTCCCGGAGATATAATCTTATTGGATCATCAATTGAAGCTTCTTTATCATTATAAAGTACTTTTTTATCACGAGTGGTACTTCTTGGTTTTTTTACAATCACTTCATCATCACTGTCATCAACAACTAAATTATCAGTAATATCTACACCGTCATCATCAATTGATACTACAAATGTTTCATCAATTGGCTCATCTTCAATCTCAGGTTCAACATTTTTCATTTTTTCTTTCTGATCATCCTCAATAGTGATATTCATGCTCTCTAAATAGGTAATAACATCATCTATTTTTTCTGAATTCGTTATAGAATCCGGAAGGAGATCATTGAGTTCATCATACGAAATAGATTTACTTTTACCTATTTGTTTTAATAAATCAGCAATTGCCGGATCTTTGTTTATTTCTAACATTATGACTTCCTCAATTTCTTTATTTCTTCATCAATGAATTTTTTTTCAAATAAAAGTTTATTTAAATCAATTTCATTAATCCCTTGTATCGCAGCAGATTTTATCTGCTGAACAATCTTTTTTTGTTTTGAAAATAAAGACATAAGCTTAATTTTCTGAACAGCTTCATGTATGATATTTTCTGCCTCTTCAATAAATTCATTTTGGCCAAAACTCATAATTACCATTTGCCTGATTTTATTATCCTCTATCCTTTCAAGCAGATATTCAAAAGATGTCTCTCCTTCTCTCAAAGATTCTTCCAATGCTGTATATAGTTCTGCTGCATCAGTATCTTTTATTTGATTTATAGATACTGACTTTCTCACTATCTGAAAGTATTGACGATTATTCACCAAAGTCAACATAAGAAACATATCAGCAGATAAAGTAGCCGCTTGGAAGACACCTGAGTTCTGCTCTTGTTCCTGATAGTTTCGCGCACCGGTATTTCTTGTCCCAGACGCATGAAAACGCCCGTGATGATTCTTTGTATTAAATCCCGATGATAATCTACCGGAACTCTGAAGTTCTTTTTGTATTACCATCTCGTCAATATCAATTACATCAGCGAGCAATTTTATGTAACTATGTTTTTTTATTTCCGATTCGATTATTTCTATATAAGGTTTAACCTCTTTAAAAACTGATAATTTACCATCAGGTAAAGTGATATCATATTTGTTTAATGCACTTTTTACAAGATAATTGAAGCCGTTTATTCTGTTTTTACACGCCTCATTTAAAAAGTTTTCTGAATTATTCTGTAAAAGATCAGCTGGATCACATTTTTCACCAGCTTCAATAACATTACTGGTGATACCAGCTCTTTCCAATATTAAAATTGATTTCTTTGTTGCTTCTCGTCCAGCGTTATCCTGATCAAAAAAAAGAGTACAGGAATCAGCATATCGTCTGACTATTTTTGCTTGTTCATCAGTAAATGCTGTACCTAACGGCGCTACTGCATTTTTCACCCCACTCTGGAATAACGAGATAACATCAAAATAGCCTTCACACACAATTATTTCATGTAACTGTTTAATATGACTTATACCCTGAAACAAACCAAAGAGTTGTTCCCTTTTCCTGAAAATCGGTGTTTCCGGTGTATTCAGGTATTTTGCTTTTTGGTTTATATCCATAGTTCTGCCGCCAAAAGCTACAACCATCCCCTTATTACTGATAATAGGAAATATTATTCGTTGTATAAATAACGGATATGTAGGATTATTTCTGGAAAATATACCGGATTTACTGAGAAGCTCCTCTGAATAGTTTTTTGAACGCAAAAATGAATATAACCAATCTGGTGATGCGGGTGCATAACCGATTTTAAAAGTATCAATCATTTCATCAGATATTTTACGTTCTTTTAAATATTTCCTTGCTTCTTGTGCTTCATCTTTATTTGTAAGAATATAGTGAAAACTATCACTTAATTTACGATAAAGTTCATACAGAACATCACGTTCATCTCTTTTTATTATATCTTCCGGAGATTCTTGTTTAATTTGCACTCCGGCTTTATCAGCAAGGATTTGCGCTGCTTCAACAAAACTCAAATTATCTACATCCATGAGAAAATTAAATACCGATCCGCCCTTCCCACATCCAAAACAATGGAAAAACCCTTTTTCATCATTAACCGTAAACGATGGTGTTTTCTCATTGTGAAACGGACACAAACCCCACAGTCGTCCGCCTTTTGGAACAAGGCTTACATATTGTGATATTACATCTGAGATTGATACTTTAAAACGAATTTCCTCAATAATATATTCTGGTATTTTTGCCATGTCAGAACTGTATTGGGTTCTCCCTCCTGCGCAGATATATCCAGTGCTCGATTTCCTCAGCAGAATGTAATTTACCTTGACCAATACCAGGGCAACTTTTACTTTCTTCCAGCCAGCTATCTTTATCGTTCATCAGTGAAGCCCAAAAAGGATAACTTCTGCATTGCAAAGGTCTTGCATTATATACCTTACATCCATTTTTATTAAGAAAAATACAATCATTATTTTTATTTTCCTTAAGACTGAGCATCTTGAAATTACCCAAGTCCACTATCCTTAAATATGTGTCAATTAATGCTTTTCTTTCAAGAGTAAAATGTTTCTGTAAATTAAGTAAATCGTTATTAGATAAAAAAAACGTAACCAGGTTCTTCACGGCAACAATAGCCGCACTCTGTACAGGTGAATTGTAAACCATTCTGGTAGAATTTTGACATTAAAACAAACCCTTATACAGTTAAGGCAAAGAAAAGAAAAAAGCCTCTCAAGAGAGGCCTTAATTTGGGGAGAGAAGGATTCGAACCTTCGAAGGATAACCAACAGATTTACAGTCTGCCCCCTTTGGCCGCTCGGGAACCTCCCCATAATGCTGATACGGAACGTAACAGAATTTTTTTCTTCTGTCAATAGAGCCACCTGTCAGATTCGAACTGACGACCCCGAGATTACAAGTCACGTGCTCTGGCCAGCTGAGCTAAGGTGGCTTAATAAATGCTTAGCTAATGTACTGTAAATGGCAGTCGTGTGTCAAGTAAGATAGGAATTTTCTAAAAAAAATTCTACAAACTCTTAACTAGCTTATAAAATGATCAGCAATTTTGAAATCAAACTAAATCAGGTCGAAGTTTCTCTGCGCCGTGCATATAGGAGTGCTGCAGAGTAACAGCCTCCTGGACATTAACATGTAAAAGAAAACGTATAATCCTGGGCATTGAGTCTTCACATTTACACTCCTGTACACAAAACAATGGTACTTCAATAGAAGGTATGGCTTTTCTTAGTACTGAGGCAGGGTTAGCTGACAGCAGATCATCAGTTTGGCTGATAATCAAACTTATTATATCTTGATCCTCAAAACTATTTCGAAGCATAATTTCCTTAAATAATGAAACAACACCAAATTGTATATCCTCTGTATTATCAGAATTTATTTGTACAGCGCCTCGAACAGCTGCTACTTTCCCCATGATTAAACCACCTTAATAATCTTTTTTTAGTTTTACTATTTATGTGAATTATTACAAAGCTGATATTACTGCTAATATATAGCTTATAAAAGATACTATACCAATTCCAATTATAGAGAAAATGAAATCATAAACAAATACTTTTTTCATTTTAATTGAATCAACGATAGAAACAATAATATGAATACTACCCAATACTAAATACGTCGTCCCGGAATATAGAGATGCTTTTAACAAAAAGTTCATATATTTATCGAGGGTTTGGACATACTGTGCACCAAGATAAGATAAGAGTAGAAAAATGACTAAAAAAAATAGATACCCACTTATAATTCTTAAATAACGTGATAAACGATCTGGATTTCTCATGTCTTATTCTATCAATAAAAATATAGTTATGAAAGAATAAATCAATTGATGTTTGTAATTACTTTTTCTAGCTGTTATAATGGTTTTTACAAGCTGCCCATTCATCTGCCGGCTTTTTTAACCTGATGAATTTGATATAAATTTTTCTACTTACTATTTGGCATTTATGAGAATTATATAGCTAGGAATTATCTATGAAAAAATTATTAATTATTTTATCTATTCTAATAATAATTTCCGCGGTAATATTTTACTTTGGTTGGATACAACTAAAACTTGAAAAGGATACTTATGGTGTTATTTTCACTAAAACAGGTGGATATCAGGATAAAGCACTTGTTTCAGGTAATTTTGCATGGTCAGCTGCGGCACTCATTCCTAAAAATTTAGAAATTACGGTAATTCCTGCAGCGTCACGTACAATATATTTAGAGAGCGTGACTCAATTGCCCTCTAGTTTACTATTTAGAAATACTCTTGTGGGACCAGCAGATTTTTCCTATAGACTAAATTTTTATATTTCTTTCCAACTTAAAAGTGAGCAAGTTGTTCAATTGGTACGTGATAATGGTCTTTCAGTGGAAACTATAGAAAACTGGTACAAAGCAACTGAAGATAAAATTAAATTTGTTGCTTCACGGGAAATACAATTATTTTTGGATAATGCTCCCGGCAATCAAGATTCAGTCTTTATCTCTACTGAAAATCAGGAAAAAATACTTAAAAGAATTCAAACACATTTTGATAATATTAATCTTCATGATTTGGATATTGTTTCTTTAACTGTTCCAGATTTAGATTTGTATGCAGAATCAAAAGAATATTATTATAATTTAACAGCTGTAAAAAACAGCTCACTTCAATCTGAAATGTTAAATACTGCAAAACAGCGTGCTGAAAATGAAGTCCAGCTGGAATTACTTGAACGTTATGGTTATTTGCTGAATGAATTCCCAATTCTTATAGAATATATTAAAGCCGACCCGGATTTAAGATCTTTGCAGTAGTAAAAGTTCTTGTTTACGTTTGTATCTTTAATTGAACACTAACGAGTATAAGTCCTCCACCTTCGACCTCTACACTAACCTGCTTAGTATTATTCTTATTACTAATACTTGAGGTTCCACGTTTAATTTCTTTTTTGGTAAGTTCCCAAAAAAGACCTTTAGTTGATACTACAGCACTCCTGCTGCATGGATTAAATAAGGAAATACAGCTTTCCTGAGCTAGTTCAAGTTGTAACGCACTAGTAACAGCATAGATAATTTCTTGTTCAGTAATCCAAATTTTGGGATAAAAATCACCTGAATAGCAATCAAGCAAAGAAATAAGATGATCCAGTCTTCCTTCTCCACCACCTATTAAAATATATTCAGTTATACCTTTTTCATATAAATTAATAGCAGCTAGTTCTGTATCAGTAAAATCTTTATTAATCGGGAAAGTTAATATCTGCATATTTTCTGCAGGTTTCTCTATTATTGAGTCCATATCTCCTATAAGACAATGGGGCTTAATACCAAGTTCTAAAGCATTATCATAGCCAGAATCAGCAGCCACTACATATACCGCATCTTTTATGAATTTTTCAATATAAACCTTTTGAGGAATTTTGCCGCCGGTAATTATGAGTCCCTTCATACTATCAAAGCCTCTTGTACAAATTATAGATTGTTATATAATTAGAATGATAACGAACACTATTATATTTATATAATTAATGTTTACATATAATATTACTAATTATATTTACATTTAAGTAAAAATATTATTACATTTTCTAGGAGAAGCTATGAATACAGCAAAAGTCAAGCTAGCCAATGTAGGAATTCTATTACCTGAGATAATCATTCCTAAAAAATGTTATGATCTTCATAAATGGGCAGTAGTAGCATGTGATCAATACACTTCAGAACCCGCCTATTGGGAAGATGTAGCTTCATTTGTTGGGAAAGCACCTTCTACATTGAAACTTACTTTCCCTGAAGTTTATCTTGGCAATAATGATGATGATAGAATAAATGTTATCAATAAGACAATGACTGAATACATAAATAATGATATTTTTGATATATATTCGGACTCCTTTTTTCTGATTAATAGAAAATCTGCTAACTCAAGTGCTAACAGGTGGGGACTTATTGCCGCACTTGATCTTGAAAAATACGATTATTCTAATGATTCAATTAGTTTGATACGTGCTACCGAAGGTACAATTCTTGATAGAATACCCCCAAGAAAACATATCAGAAAAAAAGCCCCCCTGGAGTTGCCCCATATTCTTGTGTTAATTGATGATCCGGATAAAACTGTATTAGAACCGCTGGTTAATAAAAAAGAGAGTTTGGAAATTGTTTACAGTACTGAACTAATGAAAAATGGTGGGGGAATTACTGCATATAGAGTTTCTGATGAAAAATTTATAACAGAAATTGCAAATGCACTTACAAATTTGGCAAATCCTGAGAATTTTAAAAAGAAGTATAATTCAACTGAAGTACTTCTTTACGCAATGGGAGATGGAAACCACTCACTTGCAACAGCAAAATCCTGCTGGGAAGATTTAAAAACCGATTCTAAATTCTCATCACAGGATCTTAATAATCACCCTGCACGTTATGCACTTGTTGAAATAGAAAATATTTTTGATCCTGGTATTGTTTTCGAACCTATTCACAGAGTTTTGTTTTCTGGTAATAAAAAGAAATTTTTTACTGAACTATCTAAATTTTGTGATAATTATGAAATTAAAAAGATACAAACATTGGATGAAATGCAAAACACTATTAAAGAGAGTGTTACTCAAGAATTTGGATTATCAGATGCAAGCGGTCTCTTCGTTGTAACAATGCATTCACCATCTGCAAAAATAACTGCAGGAACTGTACAGTTGGCAATAGATGCGTATTTACAAGTGGATGAAAAAGCAGAAATTGATTACACTCACGGAGCACAAATCACTTTTGAATTAAGCCAAAAAAATAGTAATTTTGGCATATTCCTTCCACCTATCTCTAAAGAAGAGTTTTTTCCTGCAATAATACATGATGGGGCTTTGCCAAGAAAAACATTTTCTATGGGGGAAGCGCAGGAAAAAAGATATTATATAGAAGCAAGAAAAATTACTTTGTAATCTGCTGACTGATTTTCGTTTACAGAATTTGCAGCGATATTTCTTTTATTTATCTGAAAACACCACGCTTTGTACCGCTAGTTACTGGTTTCTGAATTATGCGTAATCTTATTTTTTTTTAATACATGATAAATACTAAGTATTATATTTATCAGCACTCCTGAGAGTAAAGAGATGAGATTAATTTGTTTTTGTGTAAGAACACCTGTTGGTAGTATAATACGTTTACCCAATTTTGCTGAGGATTCCAGCCTGCTGTCATATGATGTAAATGAATTATAAATTATTCTAAATTCATTTTCTTGTAAGTATCCGTATCTGTATGCTTCTTCCAGAATTTTTTGATAGTCAGCTTCAAAACTTATCTTTAAATCTGTTAATGATCTGTTTTCAGTTATAAGTAATTCCAGCTCATCCTGCAAAACGGGTACCATTTGTTTGAGGCGTTGATTTACAAAGTAACCTTTTTCACCAAAAAGACCGGTAATAATTACATATACAGTCAAGATTGTTATAACAGTAATTACCAATTTATTTCTTGTCATTCACTACTCTCTTAC
>JABMQR010000253.1 GCA_013202335.1 Bacteroidota bacterium | reverse complement strand
GCGGAATAGAACCGCCAAAGCGGTTCTGGGTCCAGGGCTTGCCCTGGGGTATGATACCTTTCATTTATTTGTTTTATGGATAGTAGTTACTCGTTTCTCAACCGTTTGTTGTTTCCATAGGGATATCCTCCCCATCAAGTAAATTCCACAAATCTGTAGTCAGCTCGTAGGAGGTGCTCCGACCCCCAGCTTCAGACTTTATCAGCAGACCAATCTCAACCAGTTCATTAATATCCCGCCCTGCCGTATAGGAAGTGCTTTTTGTCATCTTTGCCCACTTGGCAGTGGTTAGCTTACCAAAAAAACTACCCTCAACTAATTTGCACAGCATTGATATCTGGCGTGCATTATAATGATTGGGATCGAGAGAGCGTACCAAACGACTTAAATCAAGAACCTTTCGTATCTCCTCAACAGAGTACTCTAAAGATCGTTGAAGCATTTCAAGATACCACACAACCCAGGAGGTTATATCGACTGATGGAGATGCCGAGACTGAAGTTAACGCTTCATAGTACTGATTTCTATCCCGGTGTATCTGACCGGAAATACTGTAGAGATGGTCCTTACGTTCATCACCTCTTGCCAATAAATAGTCTGATAATGCACGGGCAATCCTTCCGTTCCCATCACCAAACGGGTGGATACAGACAAACCAGAGATGGGTTACGGCACTTTCGATCAGGTAGTGGTATTGTGGTTTCGACTGAATAGAGACGAGTAACCTGGCCATTTCCCGTTTAACTTGTTCAGCAGGAACCCCCTCAAAAATTTCTATTTGCCGTCCTTCGTACCTCCCGCTGATAATTGAGACTGGCTTCGTCCGCCATCCTCCTACAACCGGAGGTTGAAGCTTGGGCGCTGTATCGGAAAAAAGAAGTCTGTGCCACCCGAACAATCGTTCACAGGTTAAAGGGGTGTTATGATTTTGTACTGCATCCATCACTAAAGCTGCTGCATTTTCCGAGCCTTTATCAAGCTTTTTCGGTACGCTATTATCAATTCCCAACCGGAGGGAAACAGAAGACCAGACCGAGGCTGCCTCCAGCAGCACCCCTTCGATTTCATTGCTTTTCAAGGTCTCATCTGCAAGCATCTCAATTTGGATTTTCTCGCGAGCGGCAGTATCAACTGTCATTGCTGCTGCATCTAATGTCCCATGCAGGTAATGAATACGATGGAGCAGTCTTTCGGTTGCAGATGTATCAAAAGTAAAATTGGGCCAATTCTGATGTTCCCAGATATATCTTTCCATTACATCTCCCATGCAGGCTGGTTTTTCATAACTAATATGCTATGAATAGACATAAAGCTTGATAAAAATTGCATAAATGCAAAGAATAGCTATAAGTATATATAAATTTTGCAAATATGCAATGATTTAATGTAATTTACCGAAGTTTTCCTAAGTATGTCAATTTTCATGAGTTACCACATCTAGATAAACTGCCATGGCAAATATTGCAGATTGTTGCATCATTAGTGCAGCTGGCAAATGGCCATCTTCTATTAGCCTGGTCAAGGTTTCAGCAGATAGAAACGAAAAGGGTATAATAAAATCGGGAGCTACATTATGTAACGGTGATAATACATCATTGGACAGTGATAACGATATGGCGGTCATCGCTATGATGGAATCTTTCGATATGGGTAAATCCTGGTCGCAGGAAAGAGTTGTGTCTGAATCCGGGAGTGGATTAAATTGTATATCGCCTGCTTTATGCCGGTTGGCAGATGGTGGATTGGGTTTGGCGTACAGCAGAAGAGACTCTCTTGAAAGTGCTATGAAAGTTTTTTTTTGCCGATCAAATTATGCAGGAAAATATTGATTTCCGTCTGCAAGTACTGGTAACGGAATGGGATGATAAATGTAAAAAGGTTATAAATTATTGGGTACCAAGACGACCCATACCGGATACAGAGTTATGGTTTGAGGATGTCTGTGCAAACTATAAAAAAGGGAATATATACAACCAGGATTCTCTTTTTACGTGAATTTTTCCGGATGTTTCATTTTTATCATATCAATAGTTCCCCCGCGGCCGGTCGACTTCAATCGTTCAGCATACTTTTGCATATCATAATCACAATGAAAGGGGACTTCACGCAAAACTATATCCATCGGATCTTCGGTATAGCCGGCTGGCATAGTTTCCATCATTTTTAGATGCCATTCGGCATACAATCGCTTTCCTGTCTCTGCAATTTCCGGCATCTCTTCCATTAAATTGTTCTGTTCATGGGGATCATCATTCAGGTTGAAAAGCATTTCATCCTCAAATCCATGATATCCGTCATGCCAGGTTCTTATGTATATCCAGTTTTTCCAGCGTACACTTCGCTGACATCCGTGAGTACACTGTCCCAGAACCAAAAAATCTCTTCCTGTATCTGCGTTATGTATAACACTGGCTGCAAAGCTTCGGCCATCCCAGCTTTTCCTGACTGGTTTTCCAGTAATCTCAGCCAGAGTTGGCAACAGATCCAGATTATAATGCAAACCATCATCCCGAAACCCTTTAGAGCAAACACCAGGCCACCGAATGATCATCGGTATACGATTGCAGATATGATCTGCGGTACCATGTTCGGCATACATTCCCAGTTCTCCGAAGTTTTCACCATGATCTGAACTGATCATTATCACCAGATCATCCAAAATACCTTTTTCTTCCAACTTCCTGAACAGCATCCCAATATGATCATCCATATACCTGATTCCACAATCATATCCATCGATAAGCTGTTTCATCTCATCCAGATTTCTCACATGCCCAACCTGACGGGGAAATTTTGGATTCGTTTTGTCATCATACATAGAGATGTCCTGTATAGTATGGGGACCGGGAACTTTCATATCCCTATCTATTTTCTCTTGAGTCAGCCACTCCGGTATCGGATCTTCTTTAAATGGATTTCCAAATTCGGCTGGAGTCCTGTGCGGTGTGTGTGGATCCCAATAGTTTATGTGAAGATACCAGTCATCTTCCTCCGCCTTTCGCTCAATCCAATCAAGGACATGCGGGGTAACGTGTTCAGCTGATTCCTGGCCGCCCATTCCCGTATCGAAAATTTCCCTAAATCCGGCATAAAAGTTCCATGAAGAGTGGCGGGCACCAAATCCTCCAATAAAACAGGTATGCAGCCCGAGTTCATTATTCAAGTATCCCGGAAGAGAATTTCTCAACAGTAGATCCTGAAATCCCCGGGATTGTCCTTCATATCGTATATCCGCAGCGGTACCTCCATGATTTATAACACCATTGTGAATACCGAAAGTACCTGACATCAAGGCTGTGCGGGAAGGGAGACAAGGGGCGTCGCTGGTATAGTAATTTGAAAACAATATCCCTTCTTCAGCAATTGAATCAATATTCGGTGAGGTATTCCGATGATAGCCGTAGCATCCTAAATGGTCAGGTCTAAGTGTATCAAGATCAAGGTATAAAATTCGCATGGTACATCCTTATTTTTAATCACATAAAGAACGGAAAGTTGATTCTTTTAAAATCAGCTTTGTTTACAAACTTGAAATCCCTCTGAATAAACAGGTACACATAAGCATACAATAATCTTTTGTTCAAATTCAACCGGAGAAAAATAATATGAATAAAGAGTTCAGGAAATTAATATTTTTTATATTAGGGGATTTATTATCAAAACAGATACTTGAAAGCAGAAAAACGATTACTGATTTTTTCATAATTTGATTTCAATAACTATATATTTGATCAATATATGATAAATGTGAGTCAATGTTTGACATTGATTTGAGCGTATTCGTCATGTAAAATCTTAATTAGTAATTTAGTAGACGGGGAATTTAATGAAAAATACGATAGCAAACTATGACAGACTAATTTTAACTGACAGAATTAAATCCTTAAAGGAAAATATGCTCAATGAACCAAGATATATGTCTTTGGAGCAGGCCCGGATTATAACTAGGAGCTATAGAGAAAACGCTGGTGACACCAAAGCTTTAAAAAGAGCGAAAAGCCTTGCTGCATCATTGGAAGAAATCGAGATAAAAATTGATCCTCTCGAACCTATCGTGGGCAATAGAACCCCCGGTGTTCGGGGTGGTGTTGTCTTTCCTGAGGCTGGCAGCTCATGGATTAACGGCGGAATTGAAACCCTTTCGACCAGACCCCAGGATAAGTTCATGGTAAGACCTGAAGACGTGGCGATCTTCAGGAATGAAATATTCCCTTTCTGGAAAGGAGAATGCCTGGAAGATATCATTAATAAGAAAATTGGACCTGAAGTAAGTGAAATTGTAAAAGTAGCAAAGATAAATCAGAAAGATCATGCACAGGGACACATCTGTCCCAACACTGAGAAATGGTTGAAAAAAGGTCCTGTTGGAATCAGAAATGAAGCTGAGGAAAAACTTAAGAAGGCATCAGATGAGAAACGGGACTTTTACAAAAGTGTTATAATTGTTCAGAATGGAGCGATCTCCTTTATAAAAAGATATGCTGAACTGGCATTGAAAATGAGCAGAGAAACAACAAATAAAGATGTGGTTGAAAATCTGGAAGAGGTCTCACGGATCTGTACGAAACTGACCTGTAAACCAGCTGAATCTTTTCATGAGGCTCTTCAGTCTTTCTGGTTCCTCTATGTAATTCTGCACATGGAATCGAACGCCTCTTCCTTTTCTCCCGGTAGAGCAGACCAATATCTCTATAGTTATTACCGGAAAGATATTGATTCAGTGGTAATAGATGACCAGAAGGCTCTTGAGCTGATAGAAGCTCTGTGGTTGAAGCTCAACCAGATTGTCTACTTGAGGAACTCTCACAGTGCCAAATATTTTGCCGGTTTTCCTATTGGTTTTAACATAGCCTGCGGTGGTCAGGATGAAATGGGAAGAGATGCGGCAAACGAACTCTCTTTTCTGTTTCTCAAGGCGCAGAGTCACATCCTGCTTCCCCAGCCCAATCTCTCGGCCCGGCTTTTTTCTGATTCTGATGGAGAATTTGTCGATGAATGCAGCCGGGTTATCGGTTTAGGGAGTGGAATGCCGCAAATTTTCAACGATGAAGGTGTTATTCCCGCTTTGATGAATGTCGGTATACAGGAAAAAGATGCCAGGAATTATGCAATCGTCGGCTGTGTTGAACTGACAACCCACGGAAACAGCCTGGGGTGGAGTGATGCTGCTATGTTCAATCTCATGAAAGCTCTGGAGCTTACGCTGAATAATGGTGTTTGTTTGTTGTCAGGACGGGATATGGGGCTGAAGCTTGGCACATTGGCGGATTTTAATACTTTTGAAGATCTGGAAAATGCTCTGGCCAAACAATTGGATCATTACATGGACAGGATGATCGCATGTTGTGAAGTTGTGGACAGAACCCATGCTGAAGTCCTCCCTTCGGCTTTTCTGTCCAGCGTTATCGACGATTGTATTGGTAAGGGGATGGATGTAACGGCAGGAGGGGCTTATTACAATCTTTCGGGTATACAGGCTATTCAGGTCGCTAACCTGTCCGATAGTCTTGCGGTTTTGAAAGAGCTGGTTTTTGACAAAAAACGGATCTCCAAAGAGGAATTACTTACCGCCCTTCAAAACAATTGGGATGGCCGGGAATCTCTGCGCCAGACTGTTCTCAATAAAGTGCCGAAATTTGGTAATGATGTTCAATGGGTCGATGTTTTGGGCAATAAATGGATCGAGTATTTTGCGGAGAAATTACGCAGCTATACCAATATACGCGGCGGCGTTTACCACACAGGCCTCTATACGGTATCTGCTCATGTACCAATGGGACAGAATGTAGGAGCTTCAGCGGATGGAAGAAGAGCCATGGATCCTCTCGCTGATGGCGGTGTCTCCGCTATGTACGGACGGGATACAAACGGACCGACGGCTCTGCTGAACTCTGTATCCAGGATTAACTCCAAACTGGGAAGCAACGGAACACTTCTGAATATGAAGTTTTTACCCGATTTTTTTGAAACAAATGAAGGTATACAAAAATTTTCCGCACTATTACGAACCTTTGTAGACCTGAAAATTAATCATATTCAATTCAATGTACTCAGAAAAGAGGATCTCATTGAAGCAAAAAAGAATCCGGAAAAATATTCCAGCCTGACTGTTCGGGTTGCCGGTTATACCGCTTATTTCACTGAACTTGCCGCTGATCTTCAGGATGAGATAATTGCCAGAACGAGCTATGGGGAAAATTTGTGAAGGGGCTGATTTTTGATATTAAAAAATTCGCCGTTCATGATGGACCGGGTATCAGAACCACACTGTTTCTCAAAGGTTGTCCGTTAAGCTGTGTTTGGTGTCATAATCCTGAAGGAATAAAAAATACCATTAATCTCTGGTACTTTGAAAATAAATGTATTACATGCCGGTCATGTTTAGATTCCTGTCCGGCAGAAGCACTGTCAGAAGGAACAGATGGATCTCCATTTATCATAATTGATAGAGCAAAGTGTACAAATTGCGGCATTTGCGTTGAAAAATGCCCAACAGAAGCACTCGTATTCGATAGTTATGAATTGACCATTGATGAAACTGTCAGGATTTTGTTACAGGATCGTGCCTTTTACGAACGATCGGGCGGCGGAATCACCATTTCAGGGGGAGATCCTCTGTTTCAGCACAGGTTCAGTACAGAGGTTCTCCGGGTATGCCGCAGTAAAGGAGTTCATACAGCCATAGAGACTTCACTGCAGGCTGATCCGGCTATTCTACAGGAATTTATCGGCGTTGTTGATCTGTTCATCGTTGATGTAAAAATCATGGATCCGGTAAATCATAAAAGATATATTGGGAGAGATAATCAATTGATCTTATCCAACTTCCAGTATCTTGCTGAAAAGGGTGAGAATATATTGGTACGGATTCCTCTTATACCCGAATTAACAGCTTTTGAAGAGAATCTCAGGGAAATTGGCCGGTTTGTCCACAAGACAGCTCCGCATGTTTCGATCGAATTGATTAATTATAATCCCCTTGCAGTCAATAAATACCGGCTTTTGGGACTCGATACCGATTTTTTACAGAAGATGAAACCTTTTAATGATGAAAAACTCAATGAGTTCAGTCACATACTTTATGAAGAAGGGATATCTGTCGCAGGGAGAGAGTAATTTCCCGAAATATTACTTGAACAAAAGAGGTACATATACATGATAATGCAATTTTTAGAAGCTGCAGAAAAAGGACAACCAGTCTATATCAGTAGAGTTTATGACGCTTTTCAGGTTCTTGAAAAGAGTCAGACTCTCCATTGTTTTTTATCACTTCTTGAAGAGGATAGGACAAAATACTTTCCCATCAAAATACCCGAATTCGGCGCTTCGGAAGAGACTGATCAATTTATTAAAGAGTATGTCTGGGCTGAACTGTACAATATTCTCTCCAGTTTGGGCGGCAGGAGAATGGATATATATATTGATGATACCTGCAGCAAATTACGAAGCTTTGCAGAGGATCTGACAAATGTTTTCAATATTCCTCTGAAGAGAAAAGATCGTCAGGGATATGGACGCGCAATAAATGTCATAGACAGAATGCTGGATACACTGGCTCCTGAAGAGAAGGTGAAGGGTTTCTGTTTTACTATCGCTCCTTTGTCGGATCTTCCGGAAGTCAAAACTGCATCGGTAAATTTTAAGCGGGATATCAGTATATATTCAACCGTAACAGAAAATTTGGACAATAAGATACTATGCGGCGTTGATGTAGGCGGTACGGATATTAAAATCGTTTTGGTAAAAGATGGTCATATAAACTGTTTTAAAGAATATGATTGGTTCCCGGCAAGTTTCACGGAGTCACAGCAGCTTGTAGACCCTATTTGTCTTATAGTCCGACTCATGAGAGCCGTGGTCTCCCTTGAGACTTTATCTCCATCTGCAGAGAAGGATAGATTAAACATAATGAAGGAGAAAGCCCTTCACATCTCCGCAAGCGAGGAGCTTATGCGTAAGTTCTGTTTCCGGGTGGAAGATCTCTCTTCAGGAACTCTTACTGAGATTGATTCCCTGGGAATGTGTTTTCCCGATGTTGTGGTTAAAAATAAAATTGTTGGGGGAGAAGTCTATAAGACCAGAGGTATAAGGAATAATCCTGCAATCGATTACGAATCAGATTTTAAGGGGTTAACCGACCTGAATGACAGGATCGCCGGGTTACTTAAGAAAAACGGGTCAGTGCATATTATAAACGATGGGCCAATGGCATCATTCACGGCAGCTGTGGAAATTGCTGCATCCGACTCACCGCAACTGATTGAAAAAGGAGTTTTTGCTCATACTCTGGGAACAGAACTGGGAACGGGCTGGGTTGATGAAAAGGGTTCAATCCCTGACATTCCTTTGGAAGTATATAATTTTATCATTGACCTGGGCAGTTATCCGGAAAGGCAGCACAATCCCGACGACTTAAGAAGTATAAATAATTTTAATACAGGAATTCCGGGAACTCTTCAGAAGTATACAAGCCAAAGCGGTATTTTCCGGTTGGCTATGAAATATTTTCCTAAAGAGAGGCCCGATCTTTTTGCAGAACTGATAGAGTTGGGATTTGTTGCAGAGTCAATTGTTGATGGTAAGACCGTTCTTTCTGTTCCCACCGAGCCAGAAGATATGCGGAAAACCTTCCTTGAGCACATGATGGCTCTACCGGAAAGGGAGAATGATGAGGTAAATGATAGAATCTGGAAAGAACTGGGTGAATTTCTGGCAATCACCTGGCTGGAGACAAAGAAAATATTAGATCCCGATGTAAATTCACGAGTTCTCTTCGGAAGACTGGTAAAAAGAAAAAGATGTTTTGATTTAATGGTTGAAGGGGCCCGGTCTATTAAAAAGGATATCATATTTGAAATTGCAGATTCAGGATTGGCCAATACAAAGCTGATGAAAGAGTTGGAAGCAGATCCGGATTTTACGGTGGCTCAATTTGCCCAAGCTATCGGGGCTGTCTATTTTGCTAATAAATGAGGCACATTATCTGATAGCCGCTATCAGGGCCGCCTATTTTACCAACAATAAATCAGTGATTTCTCCTGAAATATCCGGGAGGGGTTTTCAAGGTTTTTTGAAAAACCCTGGATAGATTGTATTCATTGCTCATTCCGCAAATAACAGCTATCTCCCTTAAAGAGAGATCTGATGAGATTATCATGTCTCTGGCTCGTTCGATGCGTATCCTTTTAACTGCTTCCAGAGGAGTTATTCCAGTCAGGTGTTTATATTTTCTCAGAAATGTGTATTTATTCATGTCAAAAACAGCAGCTAATGATTCAAGAGATATTTTACGGCTCAAGCTTTCGTGGATGAGACTCTTTACTTCCTGAACGAATACATCCTCTTCTTCTGATATATTCCGCTCCAGTTCGTAAAGGAGAGTTTGCATAAGATTATTTTCTGCCCTGTCCTGATTAGGATGGAGAGAGTTTTTAAAATCAGATAATAACCACTCTGCCATGATTCTCACCCGCCCTTTTCTGTCGTAAAGAAGAGTGGGGAAGGAGATAGCAGGACCTTTCCAATCGAGGTAGATGATTTCCAGGTCCGTATCCTTATTATTAGACTCCTGATGGGGCAAGTTACATGGATAGAAAACTATATCACCGGGTTTAGCTTTAAATTCCTCTCCTTGTATACTTACCATCATTTCGCCTTTGTATATAATTATGAGTTGAAAAAAACTATGGCTATGAAGATTTCTGACCCATGACGGTTTGCAGGTAAGCTGTCCGCCGTTGAAAAAGATGACACTTTCATTGTTGGGTGAGGCATCCATATATCACTTCCTCTAGGAGTTTGTCGGACTTAGGATTTCGAAGTGAAAAATCAGATTTTAATCTGAATGCTGATAAGTCCGACAGACTCCTAGTATAAAATACTTAATTTTTTTATTCAAAACAATATAGATTTCCATCAGCAGATACAATATAAGCTTTCTCTCCATAAATAGCCGGAACAGATTCGTCTACTCTGTTTTCCATAGCGACTTTCCACAGCTCTTCTCCCTCTTTTTCTCCTCTCAAATGAATGCAGTAGAAAAAGGGATCTGAAGTGGATGCTGTATAGAGATAGTCTCTGGTGGTAACCGGAGCAGTCAGTCCGCCGCCGCCAAAATGTTTCCAGCGGGTTTCTCCTGTGAGATTATTCATACATACTATTCTCGAGGCTACCGGAATGGCTCCATGCCTATAGCTTTCAGAGAGATACAGATTATTCTCCCAGTAACTTGAAGAGGCATTGTAACTTCCATTTTTCAAGTGGAATTTTCTCAGAACTTTCCCTGTATATAAATCAAGTATATAATAATTCTCACTGATAGCCGGGAGGAATACCTGCCCATTTGCAATGAGTGGAGATCCGGAATCCGGCGCTCCTCCTGTATGAAAACTCCAAATCTGCTCTCCTGTCTCAACATCAAGAGCATAAATATAACGATCCCAGGATCCGAAGATAACAATTCCATCTTCAACCGGAGGTTCAGGATGACTGGCTCTGCCTGTTCTGAAACGCCAGAGGATTGCTCCCGAATACAAATCGAGGCAACTTACGTAACCATCACACCCCGGAATAAAGACTCTCCCCTTGTGAATGGCAGCCGATGACCAGACCCAACCCAGGGATTGTTTCCAGAGAAGCTTTCCGGTAATTAAATCAACGCAATAAAAATAATCCTCTCCCCCCTGCTGACCGAACACAACCTTTCCATCGCTGATTGCCGGGGCGCATGAAATGGCTGCTCCTACTTCAAACCGCCACTGGATCTTTCCCGATTCATAATGATATGAAGTTAAAAAACGAGAGGGGCTTCCTGCCAGAACTCTTTCATCAGCAGCGGTTGGTTTGGATTGAAAAAAGCCGCCTGAAGCCGTTGAATCGGTGAGTATTTTTTTCCCTTGTATGGTTGCATAATCCATTAATAACTGTTCCCAAAGAATCTCTCCGTTTTCAGGATTTAATGCAAACAGGGCTAAATTAGCATAAGAAACGAGTAGGGTTGATTCCTTTTCATCAATGACCGGATCAGCTAAGATCATGGAATCTGAAGGCTTTTTCCTCCAAAGGAGCCTGCTGTCTGCCAGAGAGTATGCGGAAATAGATCCATCCAGAGATGCGGCAATTACTCTATCCTCCAGAATTACGGGTGTTGATCTTCCCCAATCAGGTAGTTCAAGACGGTTCAGAACGTTTCCATCATCCATGGAAATGATATAACAGCAGCAGTCAGCTGATGAAATTGCAATAATTCCCTTCCCCGCTTCCGGAGTTGAAAACTGTTTATATGCTCCTGCAGTCGGTTTGCATATAGCACTCTTCCAGATTACATCTCCTGTTTCCCGATCTACATGATAGAGACTTCCGGCACCTGTTGCAACAAATAGAGAATTACCGGCAACTTTAACAGAAGATCTAATTGGGCCGTCCAGATTAATCTGATAATTAACCGTATTATCATCAGAGATAAAGTTCATCTCATTTTCGGAATTAAGGCTGTAAACACAGTTCAGAGAAAAAAACACGCCGGCACTATTTCCAATATAAACGCTGTTATCAAAAAGTACCGGCTCAGCATCGACAGGTCCAATATAGAAATTCCATAACTTACTGCCGGTCTTTGCATCAAGGCAGGTAATCCTATTGTGTCCCGTTATTCGGGGAGGTTCTTCTATAAGCCGCTGAGTTGAATCGGGATATAAAATAAATTGACTATTTCCGGTAAATGAGGCATGACCGACACGATAATCTAATTCTCCGGCAGCTATAGATCTGTTGATTAAACCAGTATCGGGATTGACGAAAAAGATATCTTTTTCACCGGATTGAAACCCTTGTGCTCCCAACTGATTAAATGCAACCTCTCCGTCTATTAAAAGAGGTGTGCTGGATGCTGCCTGGTAGACATAGGAAGCTCCTGTAATATTATTCTTATAATCGTCCCAGCCTTCCCGTTTAAAGATTCTCTCTATCCTGTGTATAATAGTACCGTTTTCAATATCAAAAATAAAACCACAGGTATTAATTCCCGGAGAGGCACAGATTACTTTTTTCCCAAGTATAAGCGGTTTACTGTACCAGGCATATCCTAAAGGTTGTTTCCATCTAATCTTTCCTTTTAGAGGTCCAGGGTCAGGAGAAGATGCTTTGTGAGTAAGATCTCCTCCATAACAGGCCCAATTTCTCAGTAATGGATTGTGATCAATATCCTTTGCTTCCTGAATACCTTCATGGTTTTCAAAAAGAGGATAATTTTCGGCATCAGTGAGTATTTTTTCCAGTATGGGAAATCCCATATCAACTGCTTCAATCATCTTCCGGAGATCGTGATTGGCATTTCCCTCTTGAATCCTGTCATACACTGTCGACATATTTGAAGTATCGAAGCCCAATCTTTGGCAAGTCTCAAGAACTCTCTGTAAAAATTCTTTCCGCTCTATAAACTCCTCTTCACGACAGGGATTTTTAGCCATAATCCTGAACCAGTAGTCCAGTTTTTTATCTTTAATTTTTATTTCTGAGTAATCCATAGTATCTCCTTATCATCATTACCAGGGGAGTTCGTAGCCACGCCAGTGATAAAATTTTCCTGTATCATCAATATTGTGTCTGTCGACCAGACGCAAAGTCGCCAATGCTGATTCTGACCGGCTCTCCGGACCGCCGCCCGGGTCCCCTTTTCCTCCTGGGTGATGAATTATAACTCTTATTCCTTTCGGTTTTAAAGCAGCAGCCAGAGTTCGGCTGTACATATTCAAAGCAGCTTTACTTCCGCAATATCCGAAAACTGAATCAGGAGCGTTATTTGTGGGATCCCATTTATAACCGATTGATCCCCAGGAAGAAGAGGACATGACAATACAGGGATTTTCACCTTTCTCAAGTAATGGAGTGCATGCGCGGCTCAACAGCAGCGGTGATAGAGCGTTGGTTTTATAGTGTTCTATTAGCTCAAGTGGATTAAAAGTTTCAAAAGAATCACCACCGAGTTTTCCCGCATTATTGATCAGGAGATCCAATGAATCAGTATATTGGGAAATTGTATTAACAAGAGAGAGCATTTCGGCCTCTTCAATTAATCCGGTTTCTATTACAGTACATTGACTGGAAACATATTTCTCAATATCTTTCTTCTTTCCTTTGCGACAGGTCGCAAAAACCCTGTCTCCCGCCTTTACACATTCATCCATTAATGCAAGACCATAACCTCTATTGGCTCCGGTAATTAATACTTTCCTCATGTTTGCTCCTATTAAATATCAATAGAAAATGAATTTTGAAAGATCCTCAAATGATTACTACTTTATTTAAGCATGCTGACTAAAATCTGCACACTTATAATACTTTCCTGATGGTGGACAAAAATATTAGTTGCGTTTGTAAGTATGTCATGGTATATATATTTATATGGGTACTTCTGATAGATTAATTAAAGCCGGACTTGCTATTGATCGGTTAAATCTCAATTCAGCCAGACTGGTGTATTGTGAACATTTCACAGAGTTAGATATTTCATCTCCTAAAAAGAATGAACAGTTCTCAAAAGAGTCTTATACAGACGGGGCTTCCCGGTGCAATATGTGGAACTTTTCAAAACATTCTCATGATTTTCTTGAGCTGATCTATTTCATTGATGGACAGGCTAATATCAGAGGTGAAAAAACTGAGTATTTGGTTTCTCCCTTTGACATAATTATTTATCCTGAAAGGATAATACATCAAGAAATGCTCACACTTTACAAACACCAGGATATCATCTGCATAGGAGTGAAGTTCTCCAATAGATCAAATATTGAAACGATCCTGAGTATAAAGGATCATCAGAATCGACTTAAGTGGATCTTTACTGAGCTCCATATTCAGCACAAGCTGGAGAAAAAGAGAAATGTCGATATGGTCAATTATTTAGTAAAACTGTTGTTCTCATATATTCAGCAGTTCCTGGAGAAAGGTTCAGATACCCCAACAAACCGTGTGGAGCAGGCAATTTGTTATATTCGGGAAAATTTCAATAGCCCGATTACTATCGAAGAGTTGGCGGGGTTTGTGCATGTCTCTCCAACATTCTTAAACAAACTAG
>JABMQR010000252.1 GCA_013202335.1 Bacteroidota bacterium | reverse complement strand
CCAAGCTTTCCACAACCAATTATTGCAACATCCTTTAACGAAATTATCGGTTTGTTGAAGAATTTGAAAATTACATTAAAATCCTCTTCGGTTGCAATTACATACAACAGCTCATTTCCTTCAAATACAGTCTCGCCGGAGGGTATAAGATGTGTATCGTCACGTAATAAAATTGGAACCAGAAATGTGGCTTCAATTGCTTCATTTACCTGATGAAGGTTTTTACCAATGAGATCAGAGCCAGTAGGTATTGTGAGGTTTCGCATCTGTAAATCAGTATTGTCAAACAGCATGACATTACTCATAGCACCATGTTCAACAGACATAGCGATAACTTTTGCTGCCTCTATCTCAGGATTTATAATATGATTGATGCCGAATACCGTATTCGAGCTTAATTGGTTGTGACTGTAATCAATATTCCGAACTCTGGCTATAGTGAAAATGTTTTTTACATTTGAAGCTGCCAGTCCACAGGCAATCATATTTAATTCATCAGATTCTGTAACACTGATAAAAAAATCTGCTTTTTCAAGCCCTGCCTGGTACAGTACTTCCAGATTATTGCCTTCATCATTAATTACCATGCAATCAAGTTGATTACTTACCTGTTTTGCGCGAAGAGAGTCTTTTTCTATGATTGTTACATGTTTATCTTCATTGATAAGCTGTCTGGCAAGATGGAAACCAACTTTTCCGGATCCAAGAATTATTATATTCATTTGTGAAACCCTAAACTACAATAGCAAACATGTCAATAAATATTCCATTGGAATTTTTTCTGCGTGAACTGGGGAGTAGAAATGCGGGAGTTATCCCGCCAGTTACCCAATAGTTAATATGTATGCAATGCATACTTCGTTTACTTTGCAAACTTCAAATACTGATACTAAAATCGAAAGCCTAAGAAGCCAGTGAAAAAGTGTGTGACTTTTTCACCTGACTCACTTCCCATATTTTTCCCAGTGAGCGCTGAATAGTTTGCCCTCATCAGGTACAACCGGTTCAATTGGTTGTGAAACCCAGGTGTTATTAAGGAAATGTTTCCACGTAATATTTTCTGATGTAATATTTCCACCCCAGGAACCGCAGCCGAGTGTCATAGAAAAAGGCATTCCATTGTCATAATTACCGCTGTTACCGTAACTCTGAGGCTGTCTTACCATAATTCTACTAACTTTAACCTTGGTTGCAAGTTCCAGCATTCGTTCATCACTGCTGGTATGAATGCCGCAAGAGTGTCCAAATCCACAAAACTCGGTAATTTTCTCAACATACTCAATTGCTTCAGGAAATTCATCAAATTGCCACAGGGTCATAACCGGTGAAAGTTTTTCAGAGGAGAACATATCCTCAGGACCAATTTTCTCTCCTAAAACCATCAGTATTGTCGTTGAATCCGGAACATCAAGTCCGGCCAAACCAGCAATTTTCAGTGCATTCTGTGCAACTATATCCTTATTAAGGTGAACTCCGTCAGGCCACATGGCTGCACGAAGTTTCTCTTTTTCATCAGCATTACAGAGATACCCGCCATGAGACTTCAGATTTTTTATAACTTCATCCCATACAGTTTTCTGGATTACAACTGAGTTTTCTGAAGAACAAGAGGTGGCATTGTCAAATGTTTTACCCAAATATATTTTCTTAGCGGCATCAGCAAGATCTGCAGTTTCATCAACAATCATTACGGCATTTCCTGCTCCTACACCATAGGCTGGTTTTCCAGCTGAGTAGGCGGCTTTCACCATGCCGGCACCTCCGGTTGCCACAATAAGATCTACCTCTTTCATTAATTCCTGTGTGAGTTCAACAGAAGGTTCTTTTATACATTGGATAAGATCGACAGGAGCTCCGACTTTTTCAAGTCCTTTTCGCATAAACTCACAGGCAAGGGCTGTACATCCTTTTGAACGTGGGTGCGGTGCAAAAATTACTGCATTTCTGGTTTTGAGTATTGGCAGCCCATTTCCAGGAGGTGTTGATGTTGGATTTGTACAGGGTGTTAATGCTCCGATAACACCAACGGGTTTTGCTATTCTGATAAGACCTTTCTCTTTATCCTCTTCAATAATGCCAACAGTTTTTACCCCATCAAGATCCCTGAGAGTTCCCAGAGTTTTCTTTATGTGTTTCAGCAGTTTGTTCTCATAGATACCCATACCCGTCTCTTCTGCTGCAAGTTTTGCACAGGCAACTGCATTTTCTTCCTTATACACTTCCCAACCTGCAGCGGCAACCATTTCATCCACCTGCTCCTGTGACCAGTATTCAACAACTTTTTGAGCTGCCCGTGCTTTTTTTAACATTTCCTGTAAATTATCTGCCATGTATTCTTCCTTTATTTTTTTATCAGCGCATCGGTAATATTTAGCGCATCGTCCAACTTTTCAATTGCATCATCGATTTGTTCCTGAGTAATTATAAGAGGAGGAGCAATAAAAATAAAATCCCACTTAGCAAAGAGGGTGAGTCCCAATTCTGCAAGCCTTTTTATAATCAGTCCGGATACGTTCTGGATAGAATCACTAAATCCAGCAAGAGGAGCTCTGGTTTCCCGGTTTGAAGTAAGTTCCAGACAAGCCCAAAGACCCTTGCATCGAACATCACCAACAGAAGGGTGCTTCTCTTTGAGTTCAAGAAGTTTTTTATTCAGATACTCACCATTAACTGCCGATTTCTCAATCAGGTTTTCCTGCTTGTAAACCTCTATATTTGCGATTCCGGTAGCACAGGCAAGAGCATGCCCGCCATACGTCAGACCACCGACAAATGGATGATCATAAAAGTGATCCCAGATTTTTTTATTCCATATCATTGCACCTAACTGTACATATCCTGAAGTCAGGCCCTTGGCAGTGGTAATAATATCAGGAATCACATCGAAATTCTCGATAGCAAACCATTTTCCAGAACGACCCCAACCACCCATTGTCTCATCGATAACGAGCATTATCCCATTTTCATCACAAAGCTGACGCACTCCCTGCATATACTCTTTTGTAGGAATGATTATACCATTTGTTCCCACAATTGGTTCCATGAAGATAGCGGCTATTGTATGAGGTCCGTCAAGCATAACCTGTGTTTTTAACACTTCAAGACTTCTTCTGCCGCACTCATCCTCAGAGGTAGAGCCAAATGGATCATGATAAGGGTAGGGACCAAAAAATTTAACGGCACCGGGAATCCCCGGTTCAGCAGCCCACCTTCTTGGATCCCCGGTAAGGGTTATGGCACCAGCGGTAGCCCCATGGTACCCTCGCCATCTTGAGTATATTTTATGTCTTCCTGTCGCAAGTCTTACTGCCTTAATGGCATTTTCAATAGCCTCAGCTCCGCCATTAGCAAAGAACGTATAATCCAGATCGCCAGGAGTTACTTCGGAAATCATTTTTGCCAATTTTGCTTTTGGTTCAGTGCCAAACATTGTCCCAACATAACATAGCTTATCCATCTGCTTTTTCATCGCATCAAGGACATGCTTATTACTGTGGCCAATATTAATGTTCAGCAAACCTGAGCAGAAATCGATATACTTTTTCCCATCTGTATCCCATTGGTAGATACCATCAGCCCTATCCATCATAATAGGGTTTACTGAACCCTGGGCTTTCCAGGAATAAATGACATGCTCCCGATCCATTTTCTTAAGTTCACTTGTCGTCATACGACCTCCTAGATAGAAAATTATTAATTGATCAAAAGATAATTGCAAACCCTATTGATTGCTGTAATTATCTCGGGTTACTAACAAGTATCTGCGTATGCAGAACCGGTAGTATTATTAATAAAATATTACGGAAATTAATAGTACCTTATGTTCATGAAACGGTCAAATCCAAAGTTGCAAAACGTTGCAAAATAATCATATTATTACAGTGAGCTGAGCCTTCAAACGTTGTCTTTATTATAAAAAACAGCTTGTTATTTCTGCAGTTCATGGTATAGGCTGCGTATCTCCGCTGCCATATAAAAAGAGCCTGAAATAAGAATTGGTGTGCATGGGAGTTTTGGCTCTGCGTTTCCAATCAGTGCAAGATTAAGTGCGGCCGCAGGATCTTTTTCCAGGGTTATATTACATTCCAGATTTAGTTCAGCCTTTTTTCTGAGAAAGAGTTCATATAAAGCATCCGGATCGCTCTCTTTAAAGCTTCCAGGTGTTGATATTATTATTTTTTTAAAGCATCTAATTGAGTAATCTGCCATCAATTCGTGGTTTTTTCCGATAACTGCACCAAAAATCAGGATCCCTTCTTTATTGGGGAATATTTGTCTGAATGAATCATATAGTTTAATTATTGATTGCTCTGTATGTGCACCATCTATAAAAACCGGGGGGCTTTCCTGCAGGAGCTCCATCCGGCCTGGTATAAATGCCCTTTCAAATGCTTTTACTGTTTTATTACCAGCGTATTCTCCTGCTGCTTCAAGTGAGAGAAGAGCAAGGGCTGCATTTTCAGCCTGAAAATTGCCGCGTAATTGTAATGATAGCTGCAATGTTTTTTTATGTTTCCATGAAATACTGATTTTTTCTCCGTTGATGAAAGTTTTTGTCGATATTGAATCAACTTCATCCTTAAGAGAGTACATTTTTGCATCCATGCTTTTAGCTGTATGTTTGATTGTGTTCTCAGCCTCATCCTTCAGATTTCCTATTACAACCGGAGTTTGGAATTTAATAATCCCTGCTTTTTCCATAGCAATTTTCTCAATGGAGTCGCCGAGGATAGCTGTATGTTCCAGCTCAATAGATGTAATCACGGAGAGTTTAGGTTGAATAACATTGGTAGCGTCCAATCTTCCGCCCAACCCGGTTTCAATTACAGCCCAGTCACAACGGGTCTCTTTAAATAATAAAAAAGAGAGCAGTGTCAACAGCTCAAAAGTAGTAGGTTTTATGTATCCTTTTTCCTCTGAGAAGGAAAAAGATTCCAGATGTCCTATCATAAAATTTATTGTAGTTAACAGTATTTCATCCGGTATAAACCGGCCGTCAACAGTAAACCGTTCGCGGTAAGTGCTTACATGGGGTGAAACATACAGTCCTGTTCTATAACCTTTGGCAGAAAGCCCGGACCGAATAAAAACTCCTGTTGATCCTTTTCCTTTTGATCCTGCTATATGAATTGTTTTAAAGCTGTGTTCAGGGTGCTGAAAATGATCCAGTAATGCAACCATCCTGTCCAGCCGGTACATTCTAACTGTATAGTGTGTTTTTTTTGCGAGATTGGTAAATGCTTCAAAATAGGTAAAAGCGGTATCGACATTTGTAAATTTCATTAGCCGTACTTTAGTACGGACAGGCCTTTTTGGTCAATCTGGGCGCCTGTCGACTTAATCATTTTTTAGTGTAACGAAGCTTGTGGGAAATTATAAAATAAAAGTCATTCCAATAACAATTTAACAGAATTATTCTCATTACTGCTTTTTTGCACACTGTTACACCTATTAAGTTTTTATCCTCAAAGATGTTACT
>JABMQR010000251.1 GCA_013202335.1 Bacteroidota bacterium | reverse complement strand
GTTTTGCGTAAGCGAAACTCCCAAGCTGAACGGTATTACCGTTCAGCAGAGATCAGAAAATGTCAGTGCAGCAGTAAGCTTTCCGGCTGCTTTTACCTGCAGCTTCTATGTCCTACTCGATATCAACTCCCAGGAGTTTGTGTGCTGTCAGGCGGATACCAATCAGCCCTAACGGGGCTGTAATAAGGATGGCTAAAACAGCCAGTGCAAGGATAGTGTTACCCTCCGGAATTCCATAAGCAAGGGCTACGCTGCCAAGTGCAGCCTGGACGGTCGCTTTTGGGATATAAGCAATAACACAAAATACTTTTTCCCGGAAAGTCAGTCCTGATTTAACAGTTGCCAACAGTACTCCAAGTCCCCGAAAGAAAAGACCCCCAAGAATGATACCAATTCCTTTCAATCCGGCCACAGCCGCAGCTGCCGGATCTACAGATAAACCGATTAAGACAAAAAGGGTGATCTCGGCAAAGATCCAGATTTTTGACAACTTGAGGGAGAGCTCATGGGCTATTGGCGGTGATCGCTCAAGAATAACGAATCCCAGCGTCATTACTCCTATCAGCGCTGCATATTGCAGCCAGTCTCCAACCTGAACCAGCAGGATTGCTGCGGCTAGTAGAATCAGAAGTTTTTCGGTTGCACGCATATTTTTATGATTTTTTTTGAATATGATAAGCAGCAATACTCCAAACAAAATTCCGGAAATCACTCCTGCAGCAATTGATATGGGAATAAAGAGTAATGAGCGCAGAAGGGGGGTCTCTCCGCCTGTCGAAAGACCGAGAAAAATAGTAAAAATTGTGATGGCAAAGACATTATCTACTGAAGTACCCGCCAGGAGGATTGTCGGTACTTCGTTTTTACGGCCTATCCCCCTGTCCTTCAGGTCGAGCATCGATGGAACTATAACAGCCAGTGAGACTGCGGAGAGCATAAATGCAGTTAATCCAGCTATACTCCAGGCAAATCCAAAAAAGTAGTGTAACGCAACCGTTAGTGCCGTACCTTCAAAGAGGCAGGGAATTAACGCCATGAGGATGGTTGTCCGGCCGGTCTGCTGCAGAGTTTTACGGTTGATTCCCAGTCCGGCTCTGAGCAGGATGGCGATCAGGGCAAACGATTTAAGGAAAGGTTCAAGTTCCCAGAGGATTCCTGGAATTCTATTTCCCACAAGAATTCCTGCAGCGATTCCAAATAAAACCATACCTAAGACAGCAGGTAGATGTATATGACTGAAGAGACGGCCGGAGAGCCATCCCCCGAAAATAATTATTATCAGTACCAGATTTAATGACAGCATTCCTTTAATCCTTTATGCAGGTAATAACCAGAGGAAGTGATTTGGAAGAAAAAACAGATCTGTCAAAACCTCCAAATAATTGAAGATTTGAGAATCCCGCTTTTTTTATAAGTGTTTGCAGCAGTTCCGGCCGAATAGGATTATGCAGCGTATAATCGGATACGGCTGGGGTGAAACCGGATACTGAAGCACCATCCTGAATGCGTATTTCAGTCTTAAATTCAAGCAAACCGGTTTGTTCTGATGGATTGTAATTGCGTATAAATTGAATGCCGTCGTTCTCTATCAATGGCAGGGCAGAAATATTTTCCTCTAAAATATAATTATAATTAAGACCTTGAAGGATCAGTACTCCTCCCGGAACCAAAACACAAGCCGCTGCTTTAAGAAACGACTCAACATCTTCTATTTTGAGAAGGTGTGCAATAGTATTTCCCAAACAGATAATTGTGTCAAATGAGCTGCATCCGAAACAACTCTCAATATTAAGCATATTTAAAATCCTGAAATCGACCGAAGTACCAGACAGAACATTTTTCCTCATTGCCTTACTGATCATTTCATCATCAAGGTCGAGGGCTGTAACAGCTTTTACCTGGGAGTTGAGGGAGAGTGCTATTGAAAGACTCCCCGTGCCGCAGCCAATATCAAGAATCCGGGGTTGTTTCCGGTTTGCCAGTTCCTGAAGAATAAAGTTTTCCGTACCTTTGCTGAGGGGGAATATTTTATCATAGTATTCAGATAGTTTAGCATAAAAGGTATCTTTATTATTCATTCCTATCACTTCTATTGTTCATGCAAGATGTTTGTAAAATTATGCAGAAGCTCATTTTTCAGGCTGATAGGAACTCTTTTTCCTGCAGCAGAATTAATTGAGTGTATTTCGGGATTTCCGGACATACAAAATTCCATGAGTGCTCTGTTTGGAAATACAGAATTCGGCGGCATATTGGCTGCCTTTGCAATTTTTTCACGTGCATTGAATAAATTACTGAAAAGGTTTTTTTGTTCAGCATTAAGCCTGTTGTAACCCTTAGCCTTTTTGTATTTATCCTTCTGCATACTCTTAATTTGCCCATTCTGGACATACAGGTTTTGCAGAATATACTGATCAAGTAAATTTCCTGCTACCAGTTTACCGAGGAGCCTGTCCTTAAGTTCAAACAGCATACGAACATCATTCATGGCATACTCTATAGCATCAGCCGGAATGGGTCGGCGCATCCAGTTGTGCTGTTGAAATTTTTTCTTATTTACCGGAACAATGTTGAATTCCTCTTCAAGTAAAAATGATAAACTCTGACCTGAATACCCCAGAAGTGTCACTGCCGGGCGGAGGTCGAGAATCGAAGTAATTCTGACACCATAGAGGTGCTGTATAAGTGCTGCATCACTGGAGGCGTCATACATTATTTTGAGGAGGTTCCTTTTTGTGAAGAGCTCCTTCATCATAGTCAGTCCAGGGTGTGCAATCGGGTCTATAATCACATCCCGGGTTCCGTCATAAATCTGCACAAGGCATAGGTGTTCACCATAACAGTGCAGGTTGAATTCACCCTCAAGATCAAGGGCAATAATATTCTGTCCTGATTTTTCCAGAGCATTAAGATATTCGCTGATTTCCTGGTTTGTTGTGAGTTCTAGTATCTGCATACGTGATTATACCAAGACTCTCCTGAAAAAAGCAATCTTTACACAAATACTGCGTCAGAAAAATGCTCGAAATGCTCATATACAGAGGCAATTTAATAATTGCCTTTAGTAAACTCCGTATTCTGTGCTGTTTCTGCCTTGTCTTTGCAATAATCTTATTTTTTCAGGGGAGTCTTCCCAAAGAAACTAAAAAAAGCCATCTCTAACCAAAGCATCGCTTTTTCTGAGAAAAGTCTTAGATCTGCATTATGAGGATGCTAAGTACCGGAACCACTACAATAAGAGAGGCGGTAGATAGCAGCCAGTTTGCATTGGCAAGGTCCAGATCGAGATCATAAAGGGTCGGAGGTAACAGATTTGTGAATCCACCAGAAGAAAATACGTTTCTTGTGGTGGGTGTGTTTTATGTATCCTAAAATCCGCTAATTTTGTAACCATGAACTCGTATCTACCCCGAGCTGAGCTAAAATCTCTCGCTGCTTGACTGTCGACTCCGTTATCAGAGAGCCATATCGATCAGAGTGAGTGATCTCACAGATACCTGAGAGATCTTCCAAGATCTCCCTCACCGAAAAATTTGTTGATGTATACAAGCCCAGCTTGTTACGACAGAGATAGAGGAGAATAGCAGCCAGATATTGAATGAACAATCGTGCTTTAGCATTTGCACTGCTATGCACGCGAAGGCGTTTC
>JABMQR010000250.1 GCA_013202335.1 Bacteroidota bacterium | reverse complement strand
TAATAAGGTTAATACGACGGTCAGAAATTTGAAATTAGATCGGGAAGTAACATATACCGACCTGCATATCCATTTTGCGGGTGATCATGGTTTTTATGAGGGGAAAGGATCTCTATTCCGGCTGGACCCGGAAGATCTTATTATCACACTTGAAGTTCCGATTGAACCATAGAGGAGAAGATGATGAATCTAGCTGATTTTCTGGCAACAAGGTCACCTGTTCTGATTGACGGTGCAATGGGCACACAACTTGCACTTGCAGGTTTGGATATGGGCGGGCAAAACTGTATCCACCATCCTGAAGAGGTGCTTTCTGTGCATGAAAAGTACATAAATGCCGGATGCAGTCTGCTGATTACAAACACATTAACTATGAATGGTATCACTATTGATAAACATAAGCTGGATGTAGATGTAAAAGAGGTAAATATTTCCGGAGCACGGCTTGCTAAGGCTGCCGTAACATCTGATCAGTTTGTTCTGGGTGATATCAGCTCTACCGGTCAGCTTCTTGAACCCTACGGGGATTATACCGAAGAACAGTTTTATGCAACATTTAAAGAGCAGGCCGAATATCTTCTTGCAGGTGGTGTCGACGGCTTCATGATTGAAACCGTGATGGATGCACGCGAAGCTTTATGTGCACTGCGGGCATGTAAGGATGTTTCATCACTACCTGTTTTAGTGACACTCTCCTTCCAAACTACAAATCAAGGCGGACGGACACTTATGGGGAACTCTGCTAAAGAGGCTGCTATTGCACTGGCGGAAGCCGGGGCAGATGCAATCGGCGCAAACTGCGGAGATCTTGATCCGCACGAAACTGCCGTAATTGTCGGCATAATGCGCGAATGGGTGGATATACCTTTGATTGCTCAGCCTAATGCAGGAAAACCTCAGCTTGTAGATGGAAAAACTCTCTATGATATGAGTCCGAAGGATTTTTCCGAAGGTATTGCCGAATGCATCGAAGCAGGGGCAACTATTGTTGGCGGTTGCTGCGGGACTACCCCGGAACACATTCAGCTTATAGCTGAATTAATAAAAAGGAAGAGCTGATAATCTATAAATACGAAGTCATATGATAAGTTTTATGTACCTCTTTTTCCAACAAACGTGATACAAAGAATGCCGAGAAGTATAAAATCAGGAACGCAGCTATAGGTATCATAATCAGCCACCAATAAGACGTGCCCAGTTTTCCCATATTATTACCGATTAATCCTCCCCATTCACGGGTGATTGATGTTAGTTCCGGCGGAGCCGGTGTAAATCTGGTTCCCCCAATAAATATCGAGAAAATTCCCAGCTGACCAAGAAGTGTTAACACAGCAATTATTTCCTGTGATATTGAGATATACATATCTTCAAACAGGTGGGGAATAATGTGATACCTGAAAACCCATAATTTGCTGCCCCCACTGCTGAAAGCAGCCTCAATAAAGGGCTTTTCCAGAAGAATAACGGTTCTGTCCCTGAAAAAAGGAGAAGAGGTAGAGAAGCCAAATACCACTATGAGAAATCCCTGGATCATAGACATTGCAAATGGACTTAATTCTGAATTAATTACAAAACCGAACTGGATAAAATAGATAATTACAAACACTGGTAATCCACCGATAAATGAAAATTTTCCAGATGCCAGTTTGGTTTTTTCCCCACGGGTTTTCCCTGATTTTTCTTGATACAAGGCCTGACTGCTGCCGATAAGAAATCCTATTCCGGTTCTTAGTAATGCACAGGTTAGAGTTAAAAATATGGTATAACGTGAACCGTATAGCAGTGAGGTCAGAAAATCATACCCTGCTGTATCAGTTCCCAGGGGATGCCGTATTGATGGTGCCATTGGGGAAATCTGATATGTTTTTACACCATCTATTTCTTCAACAATAATATTTTCGGAGTCATAAAATCCCCAGGGAGCTAACAGGGGGCCGATTATACTAAACAGAATCCAGAAAAGAAGGATTCCCAGTGCGATACGGTGAGTTTTGAGGGCTTTTCTAGATTGCATGATCTGCCACCTTTCCTAAGATATACAACAGCAGTAATGCAATAAGGTAGGTAATAAATATTGCTGTAGAGAGCAGGATGACAACAGTCAGGGCAATCCTGAAATTTGCTGTATATACGTGAAATCCCCAGTAGTTGTTAAATTCAAGGGAAAACCCGAACCGAAAGAGCAGCCTTGTGAGACCGGGCATATTAAACATGCGCTCTATAATAAAAAGTGTTCCAAGACTAAATGAAATGATTTTCAGCAGGCTGCCGCGCATTGAGTGAATTACACTGGGAAGGATATGTCCGATTATTAATCTTTTTCTGCTGAGCCCTTTGCTTTTTGCATATCTGATATACTCTTCGCTGATTGTCTGTATGGTATATCTTGATACTATTCTCGTAGAGAATGAGAGAGTAACAAGCAGCATTGTCAGAAACGGCATAAGCATTATTCCTGAAGAATATGCATAGTTTATCAGACCCAGCCGAAAATGAAAATGTTGATAAAAAAATACAGAGAGCAGTTGAAGAGTGAGAACCATGATAAAATCCGGTATTGCGCCGAGAAAAACCAGAATTCCCTGTGTAACCTTTGAGGAACGCAGTCCAAAAACAATACCTAATAATAGACCCAACAGAATGCTTGCTATAGATCCTGCAGAGAGATAGAGGAACGATGCATAAAAATAATCTGGAATATAGTTGAGTAAATTTCTCGGAGTTTCCCCAAATTTTACCATAAAGAAATTATCTGATGTAATTTCAGTGAAAAAATCCTGAAGTGCTATTACCGGACCCAGCAGGTTAATTTCCCGAACTCCTTCCTGGTTTACAAAAAGAGATGGGCTGTAAGGATTAAAACAAGGAGAAGAACTATTCCAAGAATTTTTACTGCTGCATCAAGCTGATTTCTCATAGAGATGAATTATATCATACGGAATGATAGAGTAAAACTATTTAATTTATCAGAAATAAAGTAATCTCAAAAAATAATTATATATCTATTACGGCTGAAATGAATGCAGCATTAATATTCTCAGAAGCAGTGTCTTCTACTGTTGTATCTTAAAGAATTTTTGGTTATACTCGAACCGCTGATTATCTAAGAAAGAGTTTTGTGATATTAGTCTAATAATATGTACGACAAAGAGAATATCAAAAAACTTAATAATGCCATTTCCGGAATTATAGATTTTGAAAATGGTTTCGGGTCAAATACAATCAATCTGTATTAATACTACTGACCCGAAAAATAATCACAAATTAATACAATTCATGGAGTGTTTTCATTATGAGTAACAAAAAAATGGTTACTATTGACGGGAATACCGCGGCCGCACACGTAGCATATGCTTTCAGCGAAGTAGCAGCGATATATCCTATCACCCCGTCAT
>JABMQR010000249.1 GCA_013202335.1 Bacteroidota bacterium | reverse complement strand
TCTGATAAAAATGGAGACTGATACATGGACCTGTATTATATAGTTGTTATCCTAATTGCAATTTGCCTGGCAATATATTTGGGAACGGGATATCTTATCGGCAGACATATGGCCCGAAAATTCTCTTTTTCTAAAAGCAAATCTCTCTCATCCACCTACTCCGCATGCCTTGAAAATGATGAATATACAAAACAGGAGTTTGAAGGGTATAATTTCACTAATTTTTCAGTTGATTCTGAATTTGGTTATACTTTGCAGGGAGTTTTCTCTGCAGGAACCGACCCGGCTAAAACTGTCGTATTTGTACATGGACATACCTGGACCTGGCATGGAATGGTTAAATATTTCCCAACTTATGTAGAACGGGGATATAACATTGTTGCCTACAACCATCGATATCATGGTAATAGCGGCGGTAATTGCTGCACAGCCGGATATTATGAAAAAAGTGATCTGTTAAAAGTTGCAGATTGGACATTTACACAATTCCCCCATACAAAAATATTTGGAGCTATGGGTGAATCTTTAGGTGCAGCTACGGTATTGCAGTATATGCCGCTTGATAAACGCCTCACTTTTGCTCATGCAGACTGCCCTTATTCTGTTGTTACTGAACTGTACCAGCATCAGATGAGCCTATACCACCTTCCTGCATTTCTAAAAAACATCATTATTTATTTTTGTGACCGCTATTTAAAACGCAACTGCGGCTTTACATTAGACCAGGTCTCTCCTATACGGGATTGTATGCAAACCTCCGTCCCTTTATTACTGGTGCATGGGGATAATGATAATTATGTTCCAACAAGTATGTCAGTGGATCTGGCCGAAAAGCGGCAGCCGCACGCTCCCACAACCCTGCTTCTTGTTGAAGGGGCTGCACATGCAAAAGCATTAGCGGCAAATCCGGCACTCTACCGTAAAACACTAGAGCACTTTTTGGATGAAGTTGAGAAAGATTAAAGAAGTGTATACGGGAAGAGAACCTTTCTTTGATTCATTCTCCGGTAATTCCTCTAATGGTATAGTAACTTATACATAAATTCATCATATCTTCCAGTTGATTTATTTGCTGGGAAACTATCTCAATTTGAGCACGTATATAATCCACTTCCATCCCGACCCCGCCATCAAATTGTAATTTTTTTATAGCAGCCTGACGTTCAGCATTTTCGATCAATAGTGAATCATATTCCAGGCGCTGCTTGTTAACCTGAAAAACTACGGTTTCACTGCGCAGAGCAGAAGAAATTTCATATTCTGCAGTTTTGCGGGCTTCTTCCGTCCCTGCAGTTTCAAGAATTTTACTCTCAATATCATTGAAAAGCTTTCCTCCATCCCAAATGGTCGTTTTTACGGCAACTGTCAGGTTCAAACTATAATCATCCTTTCTGAACCAGTCTGTTTCAGCAAAAGGAACACGCGGTCCCTCATATCCAACATCCATTTTCAACGCGAAATCCGGTTTCCAATAGACTGAATTTTCAGCAATTGTCAGTGCCCGACCCTGCAGGACTTCTGTTCGGCTGAATATCTTAAAAATAGTACGATCTGCATCCAGGGCTTTACGTAACAAAACCTCTATCGATTGAGTATCCATCTGTTTAATTGTATTCTCATCAGGCACAAATCCAATCTGATCTATGGACAAATCAGAAACACCTGTCAGATTCTGTAATGCAGTCAATAGTTTCTGCTGCTGAAAAAATATCTCCAACTGTACAATATCTATCTCACTGGCGGCAATCTGAGCCTGAAGAACATCTTCATAGACAATAAACCCGGACTCATAACTTCTTTCGGTAATTTCCAGCAGCCTCGCAGCAAAACCCTTCTGTTCATTGATTTTTTGATTAATTAAATTCAGATAATGCAATGAGCAGAGATATCCCTGTATCAGGGGTTTCAGCTCCTCCTGCTTCTGAGCAGTCTGGAGGATATTGATTGTTAAGGCATCTTCATAAATTCTAATAGAATCAGTAATTTTACCCCAGGTAAACAGAGGCTGTGTAAGTTCCAGTCCAATTCGATAATAGGTAGATTCCTGCCCGGGAAAAAGCGTAACGGCGCCTCCGGAAAAATCAGGGGAAAATCCGGACGGCCAGTCAATGCCTGAAAGAATATCATCAGGGTTAACCTTTATGGCGTCCATAGGATTCCCGACAAAAGTACCGCTTACTGTTAAATCTATATCCGGGTATTGGCCTGCTTTGGCATTTTGCACATCCAGCCTGCTTTTCTCTATCTGCACCATAAGTTCCGCAATCTCGCGGCTCTCTGAGACAGCTGCTTTATAGAGATCAGTTTCATAGTAAATTACCGGCACTCCGGAAGCTGCCATGACAGCGTTTCCGAGTCCGGAAGATCCAGCCTCTCCAAGCTGTTGAGCAGCCAACGGGAGACTGCAAATGAAAAGAATAGAGAGAAATACCCTGATTTTGTCTCCTCGGTAAAATGTTAAACGCACAAGACTAATCCTTCTCTATCTCAATATAATTTCCCTGCACCTCATCAGATATGAGAGAAAGTGCAGCACTCTGTTCAGCCGTATCAAACAACCCGTCTGCATCAGCATCAACAATAAGGTAGTACTCCCGGGAGCTGTATGCGGTGGTGTAAACAGCATCTGTCCACTCAAGATTGTTAAAACTAAACCAGCCGTTTTCACCGGTATCCGGGTCCCGCCGTGTACCCTTAAAGATGTGATCCGCTGAATCCCCATTAGCCGGGGCCGTATCAGCAAACAGAAGCAGATCAATTCCATTCAGGCCTTCATCCACGGTTTCGGTAACATCCCTGATATCATTGTTATCGGCACCTTTATCGATGAACAGAAACCCGAAAAGGGTTATTCCGCTGAAAGATATTTTCTTCATGGTCAACCTCTTCTCGTAATCGGTATCGTTCATGATCGTATACTCAATATAGGCATCATGTTCAAGAAACCCACCGGCGGGAGTTGTCTGATCATCATCATCAATTACCCAATTATCCTTCTCAGATACAATCCTGATGATGGTATCGCCGCTATTATCAGAAAGTGACGGGAGTTTTGGAAACTGGATATCCCAAACCACTTCACCTTCTGCATTTGAGACTGAAGTAAATGAGTCTGCTTCATCCCAATCGATCGAGGCGGGATCGACTGCACCTCCAGGGGCAAGATAGGTCCATTCGCCGGGAACATAGAGTGTCACCTGGGAATTTTCAACCGCTTCATCTGAATTTACCAGATTAGTAATGGTGAGAGAAAACTCCGATCTGTTCTCATCTGCCGCCATATCAAAGAATGCCAGATCATTATAGCCGGATGGCGTATCTTCATTTCTCAGAATCTCCAATTCGGCATAGGAATCTTCCTCATCCGGATCAATCCCGCCGCTGCTGTCGCGATCCCACCCGCCATTAGTAAAATCAGCATCAATTGCCTCATCTGAAGTATACCCATCAAGAGAGACAACGATACGAACCAACGATTTACCACTATTATCGGTTCTTGACGGTACCCGTGGATAGGTGACAGCTATGACAAATTCACCTTCCTCATTTGTCAGGGCATTGGCAGTAGATGCCTGGGACCACTCAACGGCGGAAAAGAGTCCAGTCCCTGCTGTATATACCCATGATTCCGGAACAAATACCTCCACCAGCACTCCCTGCAGTTCAGCAAGTGAATCATCAAAATCTCTCACAGTGCCCCTTAGTTCGGCACTATTCTCTTCACCGGAAAGCATCAGATCATCACTCACTGTATACGTTCCATCATCAAAAGTTCCCGGAACTTCAAATGCATAATAACCTCTGGTTTCGTTATCATCGCGATATGAATCCCCATCAATATCAAACCAATCATCATACACATCGGCATTCCCGGGATTTTTTTCCTCTTCCATAAGATAGAGATTTGAGTTGATAACCATTCGCAAAGGAGCAGTCTCACTACCCCCGGTACCAGCAGATGAGATTCGAGGGAAGGAAATATCAACCGAATATTCCCCATCAGCATCGACTGCTGCAGAATAGATATCTGTTTCTGACCACTCAATAGAGGTATAGTCGATATCCCCGGAACTGGTATAGGTCCATTCCAGGGGTACATAGATTTCAACTCCGGGTAGTCCCTCACTGAAATCCTGACCTGCATCATCCAGAACCGTACCCATGACCGTAACAGTTCGGGTTAATTTGAGAATCTTCACAGAAGGAAGAGTATTGGAGACATCAGAGACCACTCTCATAGGAAAGGTATTCATAGTCAATCCATAGTCCCGATGATAGTAGAGAAAGTAGACATCCTGATAGTCAGCTGTTTTCCCCCATTGAGGGAAAAGATCGTGCCAGGTAAAACCGGAAAATATATACTCACCATTTCCATCGGTGGTATTTATCATAAAAGCATTTCCCGACTCTTCCGGTAAAAATCCCCTTTTTTCCCATTGGGCAAAATCGGCATTCCTCAGCTGCTCGTTTCCATAGAGGTATACCGTAACCCCATCCAGAGGGGTGTCTTCTGTCGATTCTTCATCAAGTAGAGTTCCTGTAATATATGCGGTAAATACCGAAGAGCAGCTTGATAAGATAATAATTAACACTACAACTGCTGCTGCAAGCATCAATT
This sequence comes from Bacteroidota bacterium, assembly GCA_013202335.1. Next base: position 989 of record JABMQR010000249.1, on the reverse strand, counting down.
TTGTTATAGAGAGCTGCCTCTTTTCACCTCTATTCATTACTCTTTTTTTCCTGTTTTGGTTTCTTCTTATTTCTTTCAATATATTCATTATCATAAGCCTCCAACATGCTTATCTCACGGAGTTTTCTCAGTTCATACGAGTAGTAGAGAATCGGGATCAGGAACAGAGTTATAAGCGTTGATGTTATTAATCCGCCGGCAACAGCCTGGCCAAGCGGAGCGTAGATCTCAGCCCCGCCCCCTTTACTGAGCGCCATAGGAAGCACTCCAAAAAAAGTGGTCAATGTGGTCATGAGAATTGGTCTCAGTCTTGATGCAGCACCATTTAAGACAACCTTTCTCAGGACACTGATTTTTGCATCAATCGTTTCATCATGCCGGTGCAGCCTGCTCCGCAGTAAATTCATATAATCAATAAGGACAATGGCATTGTTTACTACAATACCTCCCAATGCTATTATTCCCAAAAGTGCTACAATAGAGAGGCTGGAACCGAAAATAAGCAGCCCAAGGATTACACCGATAAAACAGAACGGGACAGAAGCCATTACCAATAGGGGATGAACAAACCGCTCAAACTGAATCACCATCACCATGTAAACCAGAAACAGTGATATCCCAAGTGCAAGCAGCAGTGTTGAAATAGAGTCTGAAAAAAGTGCAGATGACCCGGCTATTTCCCAGGAGACCCCATAGGGCATCTCTTCTCCCTGCAGATGCGCCGATATCCGTTCATGGACTCCGGAGGTATCCTCTCCGCTCAGATAACCGGTAACAACAATGGTTTTCATTCTGTTTGTATGGTTAATATGAGAGACTGCCGGCTCCAATTTCATATCTGCTATGGTAGAAAAAGCTATTGATTTACCTGAGGATGTCTGCAGGGTTATCTGCTGCAGTAGATCTTGTGTTAATGTTTTTCCTGAAACATCGGAAACAAGATAGATAGGCAAAGTTTTAGAATCAGCTTCAGCAAACTGCCCAATCTC
>JABMQR010000248.1 GCA_013202335.1 Bacteroidota bacterium | reverse complement strand
GAATAAGTGAACTGGCGCAGTTTCCAATGCCAACAACAGCGATTTTGATCTTGCTCATAAATCCACCTCCCTATTCAGCTTTATTTTTTCATAAGGAATTTACCTTCCTCTTGTCTTCGATGGTCTTTACTGCTTGATCCATTTCCTCGATCTGTTCAGTCATTAATGTATACCTCGTTTCTGCCTTTGTTTAGCTGTTCTGGCAGACACTGAGCTCTATAAGCTTAAGGTTTTGTCGATTCAGCTAAAGCTAAAGCAGGACAGGTTCTTGGTGATTTACTAAAGGAATAGACCGAGAGACGTGAAGTGTCTTAGGGTTCGGGATATCCAAGGTCCCATTTTTTAATGGTCTAAATGCATTTAAGTTGTTATACTAAAGTGTAAATATATTTAAGTCCAGCATTAAAAGTTGTTAAGTAGAATTCAGCGTTGAAAGGGTATGGGAATTACTTTCTCGCCGTCATAACTTGTAACAACATAGAAATCGGTCAGACCTCACCTTTTTGCTGTCATGACATCACGTTCAAGAAGTGACAGCCCTAAAAGTAAAACTAAAGGTTTTGAATCTCCCTTGGCTTGTAGTCTTAATCCCCGTCCACTTGCAATAATAAGACACTTCATAGTTTACAGTTTTCTAATAAATAGTTTATAAGGTTATCAAGTTTGCAACTCAAGAGAATAATATACTTATCAGCAGCTCCACTATAGATAAGTATTCTATTCTGAAGCACGATAGCACCCATAGAAAAAACAACAGCAGGCACATCCACTGGGTATTCCTCATTGCCATATAGTTCGTAAGGAGTTGAGGGAATGTAGATTGGGTTCTGGGTTCTGCAAATGACCTTTCGTGGGTCATCCAAATCCAAAAGAGCAGCACAGATAGAATAACCTCTTTCAATTTTTTTGGAGAGTCCATAAGCTTTGCAGATGTTAATATCTATCTCGCCAACAGCATGATAGATGAGAAGCCATCCTTTATCCGTTTTGATAAGCTGTGGCCCTGGACCAATTTTTTCCTTCTCGTGCGGATAGAATCCTGCTTTTAGTAGTAAATTTTTGCTTCGTTGTTCGTAGATCTCTTCCCAGTATTCTCTGTATTCTTCAGGATTTAGCAATTGATTAATACCTGCTTTAAGCAGACCTATGTGTATATTGGGATGAAATCTTAGCAATATAAAGAAATTTCCATTCACCTGCTCAGGAAACGGAACAGCATTACGAGAGTCGAAGGATGCGACCATACCATTATAAGTGATGTTCACGAAATCCTTGGTAGAGTAAGTAGCGATTCGGTCTGCATTTGAACCTTTGAATGGGGGTCTTATCTTGCCACACCCGACCAAGAGATAAGTTTCTTCATATTTGATGATTCGTATATCCTCGATTCCATAGATAAATTCTTTATGGTCAGTACCATCACCACAAATAGCCATATCCTGAAATCGGGCAAAGTGGATACCATCCTGGCTTATTAAAGGCCAAACCTCAGAGATATAGTTTTCCAGGCAGAAACGCTCGATGCCCATTTTTTCATCAAAGAATTTTCCCTTTCTGTAATTACGATGGCATCTTGGCGTCAGGATGACCTTGTTCTGGTATAATTCAGCCCCTCCATTGAAGACAGCTCCGGTCTTCAGTTCACCTTTTTCGTGCCAGGTAAGCCCAATGTCCTGAGGTTTCACAATAGGATTGTTCTCATAAGAATCCAGTTTGAAGATGGTCTTGCCCGTACCTATTTTAATTAATTTGTCATCTCCTAAGTTTTCAAAAGAGTTCATTCCATCACCATTCACTACAATTTATCAAATAGCCTTATAAATTCTCCTGCAATTCTCTCTGGAGAGTGGTCAATTACATACTCCTGACTCGCGTTTAATGTTTTTTTTATACTTTCATCTCCATCAAATACATTCATTAGTAATCTACTGAGTTCATCCTCATTTGAATACTTCATAACCTCTTTATCAAAAAACCATACGAAATCCGTATCCGATGTAATTATGGGAGTAAATGTGCCCATACACATCAGAATAGCACTCGGCACCACAGCCTCACCTTCCCGTATCTCCTCTTTCTGTTTGTGAATGAGGTACACATCCGAAGCATGAAGATAGGTATATATTTTGTCCATTGTGGCAAGTTCATGTCTCAATTCTATAAATTTGTGGTCTTTTAGTGGTTGAATATCTGCTGCAATGTACTTAGGGTTAGCCAGCACAAGGTAGAGAAATGGAAAACTTTCATTCAATCCTTGGAGTGCGGGAAGTATGGGGAAAATATGTAATTCCGGTGCCCAGCCAAAACTGAACACTATTCTTTTATCCAGTGGTAAATTTAGTTCTTCCCTTGCTTTTTGTTTATCCCCTTTTTGTAAGTAGCCTGTAGGATAGGAGATTATATGAATTTTGTGGCTATATCCGGATTTCTCAAAAGCAATAACTTATTAGAAAT
>JABMQR010000247.1 GCA_013202335.1 Bacteroidota bacterium | reverse complement strand
GGAGAGAATACGTGATAATAAGCTGCCGATACAGACACAATTTATGAACAGATTTTATTCTATTTTTTACATTCCTGAAAAATCTCCACGGTAGTGAACACTATATAATATATTCCTCTTGAGAAACATTCTCCTGATAAACATTAACCTACTACACACAAAAGAGGGAAAAGGATAATATAGGGATGTAGACGGGAGGCTGGACCAGATTACTGGTCTTGCATTTGCTTTGCAAATGCTGGAGAAAGATATTCGGTATCCGTCATCTGTCTTCCTTAATAATTCCGGAATTCCGGAATATCTTTTTTCATGCGAGGGAATCTATGCCGGGAAGCAGTTTTGGTAAACTTTTCACAATAACAACATTCGGAGAATCACACGGCGGAGCAGTCGGCGTAATAATAGACGGAGTTACTCCCGGACTGGAAATCAGCGAACAGGAAGTACAGGCCGAACTCAACCGTAGAAAACCCGGACAGTCCGATGTTACCACCTCGCGTAAAGAGAGCGACACTATCCACATCCTATCCGGCTGGTTTGAAGGCAAAGCTACCGGTGCACCCATGATGATGATTCTCTATAATGAAGATCAAAGACCCTCTGCCTATGATGCAATTAAAGATAAATTCAGACCGGGTCATGCGGATTTTACCTATCTTACAAAATACGGAATCAGGGACCACCGGGGAAGCGGACGTGCTTCAGGCAGAGAGACTGCGGCACGTGTTGCAGCCGGAGCAGTAGCCAGAAAGCTTCTTTCTGAAAAAGGCATCTCCATCCTCGCCTACACTAAACGTGCTTCCGGAGTCTCCTGCACAAGTATTGACCCCAATGTAATTGAACAAAATCCTATGCGCGCATGCGATCTGACTGCAGCTGCTGAAATGGAAAAAAGAGTCAGACGTCTGGCCGATGAAGGAGACAGTGCCGGCGGTATTGTTGAGTGTGTAATTTCAGGAGTTCCGGCAGGTCTCGGCGAACCGGCATTTGACAAAATCGATGCTGACCTTGCCAAGGCAATGCTCTCCCTTGGAGCCGTTAAGGGATTTGAAATCGGTTCCGGATTTTCCTGTGCCGACATGCAGGGAAGTGAACATAACGATGGAATGAATCGTGACGGATTTCTTACAAACAATGCAGGAGGTTCCCTCGGCGGAATCAGCACCGGACAGGATATTGTTTTTCGTATCGCAGTAAAACCCACCTCTTCCATATCAAAACCTCAGGATACAACAGACATAGAGGGGAAAGAGACCATAATAGTAACTGAAGGACGGCATGATCCCTGCATCTGCCCAAGAATTGTTCCGGTGGTGGAATCGATGGCTGCATTGGTAGTAATCGATCACCTTAAAAGGCAGGAAGCCCTTCACTCCTAATAAACCCGCGGCCCCACACCGCCTGAACCACAAACCACTATCCATCACCCTGCCAAAATTTTCAAAACTCCGGATTTCTATGCTATAGTATTCTATATCCCTATCAGAAAAGAGAGCAGCATGTCTGATAATACAGAGGCCCAAAAACTCACTAATCCGGTTGTAAAGATCGGTTTACGTTCACTGGCTTTTGCCGAAGCTATACTGTTATTCCTGATGATCACCACAGGTATCCTTACCCGTTTTATCCCCTCCGGTTCATATGAACGAATTACAGAGAGCGGACGGGAGATGATCGTCAACAACTCCTTCTCCTTTACCGAAAATGTAAAAATTCCGATTTGGAGATGGTTCACGGCACCTATCGAAGTGCTTTGGGGAGCAGACAGTATCACCCTGATAAGTATTATAGTGTTTATGTTTTTTGTCGCCGGCTCCATCAGTGTCATGCAGGCAGGGGGCATACTTGCATTTCTTATATCATCAATAGTACAGAGATTTTCCGGCAGAAAATATCGGATGGAAGCAACTCTTATTCTTGTATTCATGCTGTTCGGCAGCATACTCGGCAGCATGGAAGAGGTTATTGTCCTAGTTCCGCTCATCGTTGCTCTATCGGTACGCATGGGGTGGGATACAGAAACGGGTCTCGGATTAAGTCTCGGTGCCATAGCCTTCGGATTTGCCGCAGCAATATCAAATCCGTTTACCGTTGGTGTTGCACAAAAAATAGCCGGACTGCCGATTTTTTCCGGCGCCCTGTTTAGAATTCTTATCTTCATACTCATCTATACCGTCTATACGATATACGTGGTGCGTTTTTCCAAACGTACAGAAACCGGCATGCTGAAACCCGGGGCACTGGACAAAAGAGAAGCTGCTGCCGTTCAGACTGATAACAGCAGTATGATTCCAAAGTGGAGCAGTACAAAGAAAATGCGGTCCAGCCTGCTGTGGTTCCTTATCTGCATGATCGTAATGGTCCTGCTTATCATAGTTTCATCATTTATCAGTGCTTTATCAGGATTGATTCTGGTGGTGGTCATGTTCTGCTTCTTGGCTGGTGGTATCGGTGCAGGATACATTTCCGGTATGAGATCCGGGACTATCGGCAAATCATTTATCACCGGAATTGGCGGAGTTGCCCCGGGCATAATTCTGGTACTGATGGCTGCAAGCATAAAGCATATTTTATCTTCAGCTGAAGTTATGGACACCATCCTCTATTGGTCAGCCAGCCGAATCTCACGTGCCGGACCCTATTCAGCAGCTCTTATCATCTACGGTCTGGTTCTTATGCTTAATTTCTTTATCAGTTCCGGATCAGCCAAAGCTTTCCTGATAATACCCATCATTGCCCCCCTCGCAGATATTGTGGGGCTATCCCGACAGAGTGCCGTACTTGCCTATATTTTGGCGACGGGTTCTCAAATATCCTCTATCCAACCAATGCACTTCTGCTTATCTGTCTCTCAATTTCCGGAGTCAGTTACGGCCGCTGGTTTAAGTGGATATGGAAAATCGAAGCGATTATACTTATACTAACTGTTCTTATGCTGATTCTTGCAGTGAGAATCGGGTATTAACGGTGTAAAGAAGGAGATTCCATGCACCCTGTAGCTCTTATTTGTTTGATTGCTGTCGGATTACTTGTGCTGGTAATCACGATCAAGACTCTGTTGTTCAAGAAGCAGATACCGGTAATTGATAAAACCACAACCTCTTTTCCAAACACCGGCGATGCGGTAAAGCATCTGGGTGAGATCATACGTTTCAAAACAGTATCCAACTCAGATGCTGCGAAGACCGACTGGCAGGAGTTCCTCAATCTTCACAAATGGCTGGAAGAGACCTACCCCGCCATTCACCACAGACTGGAAAAAATAGTTATCAGCGATTATACCCTAATCTATCACTGGAAAGGATCTGACCCGGCGCTGAAACCGGTACTCTATACAGCTCATCAGGATGTTGTTCCTACAGGTGATGCAGAACAATGGCTTCACGACCCGTATAGCGGGTATATTTCAGATGATAGCTACCTTTGGGGCCGCGGATCACTTGATATGAAAATTCAGATGATTGCAGTACTCGAAACTATCGAATTTCAGCTGCAGCAGGGCTACGCCCCTCGGCGAGGCATCTACCTCTGCTTCGGACACGATGAAGAGATCGGGGGAAAGCAGGGAGCAGCTAAAGCGGCAGAATATTTCAAGAATCAGGGAATAGTATTCTCATTCCTTATCGATGAAGGCGGTGCAGTAACTGATAATATGATTTCCAACCTCAGAAAACCTCTTGCCGCTGTTGGAATAGGAGAAAAGGGATATCTGGATGTCGAACTCAGCTGTACACAGAAAGGGGGACACTCCTCAATGCCTCCGCCCAAAACTGCCCTCGGGCTTATCGCAAAGGCTGTATCAAAATTAGAGAGAAGACAATTCCCGCTCAAACTCACAAAAGTCCCAAGAGAAATGTTCAGAAATCTTGGTCCGTTCATGCCCCTCCACTACCGAATAATCCTGGCTAACCTCTGGTTTTTCAAATCCCTGTTCCTTTTGCTTATGGCTGGCAACGGAGCACCTAATGCCATGATACGGACGACAACGGCACCTACTATGGCGTTGGGCAGCGAAGCTCCAAATGTTCTTGCAGCAAGAGCAGCAGCTACCATCAATCTAAGACTACTGACGGGTACCAGTTCCGATCAGGCAATAGCACGAATCAGAAGAATTATAGGAGATAAACGGATAGAGATTAAAGCGCTTCTGGTAAATGAACCCTCAAAAATATCTCCTATGGATACAGCACAATACCGGATTCTCTCTGAGACAATTCTGCAGGTTTTCCCCGACTGTATAGTCTCCCCTTATCTCATGCTTGGGGGAACAGATGCCATAAAATATCAGGAGGTGTGTGAGAATATTTTCAGGTTCTGCCCCATGCATGTACACTCAAGTGAGCTGGATAGAATACACTCATATAACGAACGAATATCATTGAAAAATATCGAAAATGCGGTTATCTTTTTCACACAGCTGTTTGAGAGTATCGACAACAGACTTTAACTGATCAGGGGATAACATTTATGGCTAAAGCTTATATCAATGCAGGTATTTGCGGATTTACAACAGGGGTTGATGCTGTTCAGAATGATGAAGGAAAAGTTGAGATTGCTATCGACAGCACCTGCCCGCACATAATGAAAGCGGCAGAAAGTATCAAAGAAGTTGAACCTTTTAATGAAATTGGATTTTACAGTGGATCGACCCCCTCTATTCTGCAGGCGCATTACAGTTGCCCGCACGCCGCCTGTCCGGTATTTTCAGGAGTAGTAAAAGCTGTAGAGGTTGCAGCAGGTCTTGCGCTTCCCAAAGATGTCTCAATTACAGTAACAAAATAAAAAAAGGCATACACAATTGCAATAAAAGTGTATGCCTCTCTATAATAAACTGCCAGTAGCTGATTTTTATATCATCAACTGCCGCAGGTAGCCGCCATAACCGCTTTTATGGTGTGCATTCTGTTCTCGGCCTCATCAAATACCACAGAGTGCCTGCTCCTGAACACCTCATCGGTAACTTCCATCTCTTTTAACCCATACTTCCTGAATACCTCTTTTCCGATCTCTGTCTCAAGATCATGACATGCGGGAAGGCAGTGTTCAAAAATAACGTCAGGGTTTCCCGATGCACTCAGCAGATCCATAGTAACCTGATAGGGTTTCAGTTGGGCTATGCGCTCCTCAAACTTATCTTCTTCACCCATCGAGACCCACACATCAGTATAGATGATGTCTGCCCCTTTTACGGCAGTAAATGGATCGCTTTCACAGGCAATAACTGAACCAGTTTCAGCTCCAAGATTCTGCATTTCAGTAAGCAGCTCCTGATCCGGCTGCAATACGTCCGGGCATGCAGAAGTAAAGTTCATCCCCAGTTTAGCGGCACCGATCATCAGCGAATTTGCAACATTATTCCTGGCATCACCGACATAGACCAATTTCATCTCGTTAAAAGGCTTCTCTGAATACTCTTTGATGGTCATAAAATCTGCAAGTATCTGGGTAGGATGATAGAGATCCGTCAGACCGTTCCATACCGGAATTCCAGACCATTTTGCCAGAGCATCTACCGTTTCCTGTTTAAATCCCCTGAACTCAATACCATCGTAATATCTTCCGAGGACTTTTGCCGTATCCTCTATAGACTCTTTTTTTCCCATTTGACTGTTGGTGAGAAAAGTTACCTGAGCACCTTCATCATAGGCTGCTGCCTCAAAAGCACAGCGGGTTCTGGTGGAGGTCTTTTCAAAAATCAGTACGATATTTTTACGATTAAGAAGAGTTCCCTGCTTACCTGAGCGCTTTTTTGCCTTTAATTCAATTGCGAAATCAATTAAGTACATGATTTCATCTGCGGTAAAATCCTTAAGTGTCAAAAGACTTCTTCCTGCGAGGTTAGCCATACTCCTCTCCTTCTATGATATTATTTCCCTAACCAATGGCATACTCATGCACCTTGGTCCGCCCCGTCCCCTGACCAGTTCTGATCCCTGGATAGGCAGAACGGTTATACCGTGTTTTTCAAGGGTATCATTTGATACCACATTTCGCCGATACGTGACAACCACCCCTGGAGCTATAGCCAAAGTATTTGCACTGTCATTCCACTGCTCTCTGGCTGCGGTG
>JABMQR010000246.1 GCA_013202335.1 Bacteroidota bacterium | reverse complement strand
CCTTTGCTCGCTAATAGCTGGTCACTACCATTTCTCATCAGAAGAATATGGGGAGATAGTTTCTCAACTCAATAAATACGAAGACATACGTGAAAGTATTATCAACATAACAATGGAGGTAATAGATCATTATGAAAGTAGTCAATAAACCTTGGGGGAAAGAGATATGGATTGAATTAAATGATAGATACTGCTATAAAAGGATTTATATAAATGCTGGTTATAGGACAAGTTTTCAATACCATGAGAAAAAGTTAGAGACAAACTACATCATAGACGGGGAAACTGAGGTTTGGCTTGAAAACGATAAGGGAGTAATTGAAAAGAACATTATGCAAAAAGATGAATTCTTTACTGTTAAACCTTATAGAAAACATAGAGTAATAGCAATAACAGATCTTATCCTTCAAGAGGTGTCCACTCCAGAGGTAGACGATGTTATTAGAATTGAAGATGACACAAGAAGAGGGCATGGTAGAATAGAGAGCGAACACTAGCAAATAAAAGAAGAAGTTTATTTGGGATAATTGATTATATGGAAGAAAATAAAAAGGGTTTTGCTGTACGAGGAATATTACATGTAGGTATATCTACCTCTACAGAAAAAACCGGGGGAAGTTTTCACGCAAATCATCTATATAAAAATAGTATGATGAAAAGAGAGTACTCCATGACTAATTTGAGGGTCTGAATATGTAAAAGAGTTTTTCTTTGATTTATATAAACAATGAGGAGAAATATGACACAGATCAATAAAGATACCAGGGTATGTATTTCTGTTGCTGCATGTCCCAGTAATTTTGGCACAACTGTCCATAATACCGCCTACCGAGCATTAGGATTAAATTTTTTTTACAAAGCGTTTCAAGTTTCCGATATTGCAGGAGCGATTACCGGTGTTAGAGCTTTGGGTATTCGTGGGTGCAGCGTATCTATGCCTTTCAAAGAAACTGTGATACAGTATCTAGATGTGTTAGATGATACCGCTTGTAGTGTAGGCGCAGTAAATACTATCGTGAATAATGAAGGATATCTAACAGGGTATAATACTGATGCTTATGGAGCAAAAGTCGTTTTACAGATGCTTGAAATACGAAAGGATGATCAGGTATTGTTAATAGGCGCTGGAGGTGTTGCCAGAGCCATTAAGTATGCGTTGCAACAACTGAGAATAACAAATGTTTTAATATCAAATAGGGATAGCCAAAAGGCAGAGAAATTGGCTAAGGATACGGAATTCAGAAAAATCCCTTGGTCCGCTCGAAACGAAGTAAAAGTGGACGTGCTGATTAACGCAACACCCATAGGTATGAAAACCGACATCAATGCGATGCCCGTTAGTGGGAACTCACTGCATGATTGCCGAGTAGTTATGGACGTGGTGGTATCGCCCATGGAAAGTCGGTTGATTAGAGAAGCGGAGAGGTTAGGGAAAAAAGTCGCGCACGGTTATGAAATGAGCCTACATCAGGCAGCGGCACAATTTCGGCTGTATACTGGGGTGGACGCACCACTGGATGTTATGCGAGTAAGCATAGAAACTCTGCTTAAGTCAACGGAATGATAGCGGTAAGCTTTATAGAGAGGAATGTAACAATGATACTGTTCATGAATGTATTTATTACAGACAAAAGCTTTACAAAATTTAATAGAGGTCTTTTGCCGCATAGCAATAGAGTTGATGTTTTTAAATATTCGTTAGCCAGCTTATCTGTGATTGATTGGAGTCAGGTCACCATCTATTACGATCTGGACACCAACTACCAACACAGGAAGTCCGAAATCGACAAATACATAAGGTTATTGTTTCACGAACCAATTATCTACCATTTCAGAAATGATCGGCAACCGCAATGGAAGGTTGCCATGCAAAAACTCTTCGCTTTAGAAGATGATTTTGTATGGTTTTGCTGCAATGACGACCATATTTTTATTGATTATGAAACGGAATTACTCAAACGGATTGAGACTAAACTTGGAGAGTTGGCTAAGGGCTATAAATATGTATCGTGTCACTTTTCACATTGGCCGGAAGGTCTATTTTACGGAAGAACTCCACCCAGATTTACCAAAGTCGGTGTGATTGAGGAGCATAAAGATTACTTTCTAACTATTTTTCGCAGTTGTGATAGTATTCAGATTGCCAACAAGAATCTGTTACAGTATTGGTGGTTTGAACACGACTATGGTGATGCTTGGATGCCTAGGACTGATACCCCGTACAACGGTGCCATATCTCCGGAGACCGTTTCTATCGTGCCCTACAGAGAGTTAGCAAGACACTTTGACGGGTACAGTCATAATAGAATTAATATCAATGTTTGCCCACCTCTATTCATCCCTGATGGCTTTTTTGATAACGAAATCAAAATCTTATACTGCTCTAATACTAAAAAAAAAGGTTATGTCCATGTTAATCCCCTGAAGAAGAACTATACAACTGTGGACAGTGAGGGTGCGGATCTAAAGTGTGTTCTGGATGATTTGCCTCTCTTTTGGCGGCCCAGGATTACGCAGGTAGAAATCGCAAGACGTGAAAACAGAGAGTTATTAATAAGACATCGTAATGTGGCGACGTTGAAGATGGCTTGGGAAAAAAGCCAAGTTCCCGTCAATAGGTTGGAGGTTGCTCTTAGATTCGATAATTCACAAACACCTTCAGAGGAGTTACGAAGGTTTGAAATATTTAGAATAATATACTGTAGTATACTACGTACAAGACAATGTCCAAGAGCGGTTATTCAAAATATCAAGGAAGTGATGAGTCCTGTCAAAAACGTTTTAAAAAAGTTGATAAAAAAATATTGGGAGAAAGAGTAATATTTTGTTTGCATTAAGTGTGTATATTCTTTCTCAAGTACGTGACGTAGTTGACTTGGGATGCTACTATCCCCACTTAAAGACTTTGAAAACTTTTCGCAAACATCCCAAAGGGCTGAACGGAGAGGAGTTTGACAATAGATTAGCGAGTCATAACATGGCAGCATTCGCAGTTTATGTAATAGTGCCATCTGGTTAGACAATGGCAAAATAGTAAAGAAGGGAACTGCCGGTAAAGTAATTAGGGATTACGAAAAAACTAAACTAAAGCATTTGGATGAGCTTTCTTGTATTGTAGAGAGAAATCCTGAAGATGTTAAGAATAAGATTTATTTTTGCCGAGTTGAAATACTAAACAGAAAGGGAAATGAAAATAAAATACTGATAT
>JABMQR010000245.1 GCA_013202335.1 Bacteroidota bacterium | reverse complement strand
TATGAAATCCTGACCAATTCCGGTTCAATTAGCCATGAAGTTGCTTTAGCTTTGGCGCATAAGGAATATGAAATTTTCAATAAAGACCAGGACAAAAAATACATTTCCGATTTTGACCGTGAAGTTAAAATTCTTTTAGATAAAAATAATGACGATGGGAATGAGCATGACTAAGATTACAGAATCCGTAATAGAAAAATTTGCTATCGAACTCCTTGAAAGACTGGGTTACCAATACATTTACGCCCCTGATATTGCACCGGACAGCGATACACCAGAAAGACAAACCTTTGAAGACGTCCTGTTGATGGATCGATTGAATCAAGCAGTAGACAGAATCAACCACACAATCCCTGCTCCTGCCAGAAAAACTGCAATTAGGGAACTCCTGCGCCTTAATTCCCCGGAACTCATTGCTAATAATGAAACATTTCATAGAATGCTCACCGAAGGAATACCTGTTACCCATCAGCAGGATGGGCAGAGCCGGGGTGATCGCGTATGGCTTATCGATTTTAATAATCCTGAAAATAATGAATTCCTTGTTGCTAACCAGTTTACCGTAATTGAAAATAATGTGAACAAACGACCCGATGTTTTGCTGTTCATTAATGGTATTCCGCTTGTCGTTATTGAACTCAAGAACCCTGCGGATGAACAGGCAACAGTAGGTTCAGCATTCAAGCAGTTGCAAACCTATAAACAGGAAATACCCAGCCTGTTTGCTTATAATGGATTACTCATCATCTCTGACGGCCTGGGAGCAAGGGCAGGATCAATCTCTGCCGGGTTTAGTAGATTTATGGCATGGAAGACATCAGACGGGAAAGTGGAATCTTCCCCTCTGGTTGGGCAACTTGAAACCATGATTAAGGGGATGCTGAATAAAAAGACCCTTCTTGACCTTATTCGCCATTTTATCGTATTTGAGAAATCAAAACGGGAAGATCCTGATACTAGAATCATCACCATTCAAACAGTAAAAAAACTTGCATCTTACCACCAGTACTATGCCGTAAATAAAGCCGTGGAATCTACCCTTCGTGCTTCCGGGCATATTCATCGATCTGTACTACATACCAGTGAAGAAGTTGCTGTTTCTCCAGCACTCTACGGAGTTGCCGGGATAGAATCCCAACCTTTTGGGGATCACAAAGGCGGGGTGGTCTGGCATACCCAGGGAAGCGGGAAATCACTCTCTATGGTCTTCTATACCGGGAAAATAGTACTTGCTATGGATAATCCCACAATAGTAGTTATCACAGACAGAAACGACCTTGATGATCAGCTCTTTGACACCTTTGCGGCATCAAAACAACTCTTGCGACAGGAACCGGTTCAGACTGAAAACAGAATCCATCTGAAAGAACTCCTGAAAGTAGCATCCGGCGGGGTAGTATTTACCACAATCCAAAAATTTCAGCCGGAAGAAGGCAATGTCTATGAAACATTATCAAGACGGAAAAATATCATCGTTATAGCCGACGAAGCCCACCGGACCCAGTACGGATTTAAAGCAAAAACCATAGATGATAAAGATGAGCAGGGAAGGGTGATAGGCAAGAAAATTGTCTATGGGTTTGCCAAGTACCTGCGTGATGCACTACCAAAAGCAACATACCTTGGGTTTACTGGCACCCCGATTGAAAGCACCGATGTAAACACCCCTGCAGTATTTGGGAATTATGTCGATGTCTATGATATCTCCCAGGCAGTGGAGGACGGGGCTACCGTCAGGATCTATTATGAAAGCAGATTGGCAAAAATCAGCCTGAGTGAAGAAGGCAAACAGCTGGTTGAGGATCTTGATAACGAACTGGATACCGGCGACCTGACAGAAACACAAAAAGCCAAGGCAAAGTGGACACAGCTTGAAGCATTAATAGGCAGTAACAACCGCATAAAACAGATAGCACAGGACATCATCTACCATTTTGAGCAGCGGCAGGAAGTCTTTGAAGGCAAGGGAATGATTGTCACCATGTCCCGCAGAATTGCCGCTGAATTGTATCGGGAAATTATCAACCTAAGACCTGAATGGCATAACGACGACCTGAGAAAAGGAGTTGTCAAAGTAGTAATGACATCAGCCTCCTCTGATGGCCCGGAAATTGCCAAACACTATACCACTAAGGATCAACGCAGAATGCTTGCCGACAGGATGAAAGAACCGGATAATGAACTCAAACTGGTAATCGTCCGTGATATGTGGCTAACCGGGTTTGATGTCCCCTCAATGCATACTCTCTACATCGATAAACCCATGAAAGGCCATAACCTGATGCAGGCAATAGCCCGTGTAAACCGTGTCTATAAAGATAAACCTGGCGGACTTGTTGTTGATTACCTGGGAATCTCATCAGATCTGAAAAAAGCATTATCTTTCTATTCCGACAGCGGAGGGAAGGGAGATCCGGCAGTTACCCAGGAGAAAGCGGTTCAGATGATGCTTGAAAAGCTCGAAGTTGTATCACAACTATTTTACGGTTTCCCCTATGAAGAATACTTCACTGCAGATACCGGAAAGAAGCTATCACTCATCCTAGCGGCGGAAGAACATATCCTCGGACTTGAGAATGGAAGAAAACGCTATATCCAGGAAGTCACTGCACTATCAAAAACCTTCTCTATAGCCGTTCCCCACGAACAAGCAATGGATGTCAAAGATGAAGTCTCTTTTTTCCAGGCAGTTAAATCACGTCTGGTAAAGTTTGATAGCACCGGTACCGGAAAAACCGATGAGGACATGGAGACTGCCATACGACAAGTTATTGATCAAGCCTTGGTAAGCGAACAAGTAATCGATGTATTTGATGCCGCGGGAATAAAGAAACCTGATATCTCAATTCTTTCTGAGGAATTCTTGCTGGAAGTAAAGAACATGGAGCATAAAAACATTGCTCTTGAGGTTCTGAAGAAGCTTTTGAATGATGAGATCCGGGCAAGAAGTAAAAAGAATCTCATCCAAAGCAAATCCCTGATGGAGATGCTTGAGAACTCTATCAGGCGGTATCATAACAAGATTCTTTCCGCTGTAGAGGTTATCGATGAGCTTATAACCTGAATCTGCTGATTTTTGTACATAGCTCATCATATATATCCATCACAAAAATGTAAGTCACTGCTAATAAAGAAGTTGTTTGTCTTTTTAAGGGTTGACTTTTTCAATATATCTATGTACAATACTGTAC
>JABMQR010000244.1 GCA_013202335.1 Bacteroidota bacterium | reverse complement strand
GGAAAATGCTCAACATGCAGGGAAGGCACCCAAAGAATGAATGAGATACTTACAGATATCACGGAAGGTCGTGGTACGCTGGAAGATTTAGCATTACTTGAAGAATTAGGACCGGTAATTAAAGATGCATCAATGTGTGGACTTGGTCAGACTGCTCCTAATCCTGTTCTGGCAACTATTAAATATTTCAGGGAAGAATATATTGACCATATTAAAAAGAAAAAATGCAAGGCGACTGTATGTAAAGAAATTGTTTCTTCCCCCTGTCAGTATACCTGTCCGATAAATACAGATGTTCCTGTTTACGTTGCTTTAATAGCTATGAAAAAATATGCTGAAGCTCTGGAAGTTATTAAAGATGAAAACCCGTTTGCCTCTGTTCTTTCACGTGTTTGCCATCATCCTTGTGAATATAAATGTAAAGCAGGTGAGGGAGGAGATCCGGTGGCTATAAGAGATCTCAAAAGATTTGCTACTGATTATGGAATAGAGAATAATCTATATTCAACAACTGAACCTGTTAAAAAGACTAATGGTATAAAAGTAGCTGTTATTGGCTCAGGACCTGCAGGACTTACATGCAGTTTTTATCTTTCAAAAAAAGGTTATGAGGTTACAGTGTTCGAGAAAGAATCGGTAATAGGCGGTATGCTTGCACTTGGAATACCTGAATATAGATTACCCAGAGAAATATTGAAGGCTGACCTGGATTATATAAAAAGTGCCGGAATGGAGATAAAAACAAATTCTGCACTTGGTGAAGATTATACTTTAGATAGCTTGTTCGACAAGGGCTATAAGTCTGTATTTCTTGCTACCGGTTCGCATCAATCATTGAAACTTGATGTGCCAGGTGAGGAAATTGAAGGTGTAATACCGGGCATGCAAGCACTTTCATCATTAAATCTTGGGAAGAAAATAGAACTTGGGAAACGAGTGGGGATAATAGGCGGGGGCAATACTGCAGTAGATGCTGCCAGACGTGTGTTACGTGCAGAAACATCAGAAGCTGTAACTATGATTGATGCAGCAAGGAGCGCCTTACGTACAACAAAACCCGAAAGTGTTACAATATTCTACAGGAGAACTATTGATGAAATACCTGCTTATAAAGAAGAGGTAGACGGAGCAGGGGATGAAGGGATAAAAATTGAATATTTAACCGCTCCGAAAAGATTAATTTCAAGTAACGGAAAATTAAAAGCCTGCGAGTTTATAAGAATGAAGTTAGGTGATATTGATGAATCGGGCAGAAGAAGCCCGGTGCCGATAAAAGGTTCTGAATTTATTGTTGAACTGGATACTCTTATTGTTTCAATAAGCGAAAGTCCTGATATTTCATTCCTGAAAAACGAGGGGCTTGAGTTTTCAAAATGGGATACAATTGTAACTGATCAGGAAACCTGTCTTACTAAAAGACCGGGGATCTTTGCCGGGGGTGATGTGGTTACCGGTCCTAATACTGTTGTAAATGCTGTTGCTACAGGAAAAATTGCTTCAGAATCTATTGATCAATACTTAACAGGGAAAGAGGTAAAACGGGAGTATAAACTAACCCGCCCCACAAGATATATTGAGCCTATCGAGTTTTCGGACGAAGAACTGGATGAATTATTATCGGCCAAACGATCGGAAATGCCTCTTTTGTCTTCTGAAAAGAGAAAGTACAACTTAATGGAGGTGCATCAGGGATTAACTGAAGAACAGGCAATTAAGGAGGCGAAAAGATGCCTGAGATGCGAACTTGAAACAAAAGATGGTAAGAGGTTTTTGAAGAGTCTTGAGGAAGTGAAGAATGGAACGTTTGAGCGAACTTGAGAGCGAAAACCTCATGAGCAGGTTGTGGGGAAGATTGTGGGAGCGAATAATAGTGGAATAATGGAATGATGAACATATAATACATAACATATATGAACATAAGAATTGACGGGATAAATTTTGATGCACCTGAACATTTTACAATACTTGATGCAGCAAGATTTCTTGGTTTAGACATTCCAACACTATGCTACGATGAGGGCTTGTCTCCCGGAGGGAATTGCCGTCTTTGTGTAGTAGAGATAGGAACAGGTGACAGGACTAAACTGGTAACTTCCTGTACATATCCGGTTGAAGAAGGGTTAGTAGTGCGTACATCATCTGAAAGAGTTGTAAAATCACGAAAGATGATTCTTGAATTGTTGATAGCACAATGCCCGACATCCAAAGTATTACAGGATCTTGCCTCGAAAATGGGCTTAAACAAGGTAAGGTTCAAGGGCAAATGGGAGAATTGTATAAATTGCGGATTATGTGTGAGAATGTGTGAAGAACAAATGATGGCAAAAGCTATCGGGTTTGTCAGCAGAGGAAACGAACTTCAGATTACCACGCCTTTTGATGAGAAATCGGATGATTGCAGGAAGTGTGGTGCCTGCATGTACATTTGTCCGGTTATTACACTGAGATGCCAGGGGGCAAATCCGGAAAGTGTATTATGTAACGGATGTTATAATAGTCTTCAGCCAACGTGTACTTCAAATGAAGATAATTTTAATTGCTGGATGGGGTTAAGAAATGAATGTGGAACATGTTATAGTGAAGAATCAAAAGAAAATATTACAGAAAACAGTAAATAATTAAAGGAGAAATAAAATATGAAATACGGAAAAATTAATGCATCAGCAGCAACTTTAACTAAGAACAGAACAGAAGATGCTATTGTTCCTATAAGTGGAATGTGTGCTACTTGTATAGATGGTTGTATAGGTATGTGCGATATTGGTAAATCGGCTTACAGAGGCGTGGAAGTTATTTATCCCCAGCCATTTGGAATAATTTCCTCGGCGGGCGAGAAAGAATATCCCGTTGACTTGTCGCATTTTACAATACTTGGCACCTGCAGGGGTGCGCACGGGATTGAAGCGGATTCGGACTTAGCACTTTTTGAAAATGTTAATATTGAGCAAAAATTCGGGCATGATAAGGGTATTAAAGTAAAAATGCCGGTTGTTATTCCCGGACTCGGATCAACGAACATAGCAAAAAACAATTGGGAAGGCCTTGCCATTGGAGCAGCGATTTCCGGAATAATTTCCACCATTGGTGAGAATGTTTGCGGTATGGACCCAGAGTCAACTATTAAAAACGGAAGGATCATCCACTCTCCTCAAATGGAAAACCGGGTAAAACTTTATCAGAAGTGGCAGCAGGATGGCTATGGTGGCATTGTTCTGCAGGCGAATGTAGAAGACACAAACCTTGCTGTTCAGGAATATGCAATAGAAAAGCTGGGTGTTGAGATTGTTGAACTGAAATGGGGACAGGGAGCAAAAGATATCGGGGGTGAGGTAAAGATAAAAGATCTGAAACGTGCTCAAATGTTAAAGGAGAGGGGATATATTGTATTACCTGATCCTCGTGACCCGAACGTTATTGATGCTTTTAACAGACATGTTTTCCATGAATTTGAACGGCATTCAAGAGTAGGTATGGTTGAAATTGAGAGTTTTTTAAAAAGAGTGGAAGTATTAAGAGCTGCCGGTGCGAAATATGTATTCCTGAAAACAGGTGCTTACCGTCCGTCAGATCTGGCTTTGGCAGTAAGATGCGCCTCTGAAGCGAAATTAGATCTTCTTACTGTTGATGCAGCAGGTGGAGGAACAGGAATGAGTCCGTGGAGAATGATGAACGAATGGGGAGTGCCGCCAATTGAATTATGGTCATTATTTTACAGTTATCTGGATAAGTTGGCAAAGAAGGGG
>JABMQR010000243.1 GCA_013202335.1 Bacteroidota bacterium | reverse complement strand
CCTACCTATGAAGAATTGTAAGAAAGTGAGCAACTGCACTCAAAAAGTGTCCTAAATCCGTAGGGGTAATCGTCTGAAGAGAGATTAATTAATGAAAAAACTAATGGCAATGGTAATAGCATTAAGTTTCGCATTTGTGATTTCTGACATGGCTATAGCTGTTTCATCTGATATAAAAGCCAACAATTCAGATGGGCCTATAAATATTACACAGAACGATAATCTCTCAGTAACTGTAGAACTTGATTCAGAAGGCAATTATGCAATCGCAGATTGGTGGGTATTAGCGGACACGCCTTTTGATTGGTATTATTACAATCTCGGCGCAGGTTCTTGGGTTCCTGGCTTTTATGTTACATATCAAGGAGCGTTGTTCGATCTGGCTACATTTGAGGTTTTGAATATTTCAGGTTTACCTGAGGGTACTTATAATTTCTATTTTGGTGTTGATACGAACATGAACGGTTTAGTAGATGAGCCATTGTATTATGACAGAGTAAAGGTCAATATAAATACTCTTATTGAATCCTCTGTTGATATTGCTGCCTTTCAATCAGGACGTAACGGTACATGGTTTAGTGTAGATTTATCAACTTTGCCAGGAACTCAATTAGAACCCTATGTTTACTTTGATATTAAGGAGTCTGTTGTAGATAATCGAAAAAATGGCCAAATATCGCCATCACTTTTATCTGGTTATTTTTTTATACAGTGGCATATATCGCGTTCAGACTTTGAGAAATATGTTGATACAATCAAAGGCGTTTTTATTAGATCGGCTGCGATGTCTTTTGTTGATTATCCAAACAATCGGGTCTTGCAGCATTGGGATCATAAATCAGTTTATATTCCCTCATATATACAAGGAATAATAAGATTATGCAACGAAAAAAATATACCTGTTTTTTTAGAGATTAATTATTCTGATTATATCCCTGGACTTATTGGTACGGGTGTTGAGTCTTTACAGTATACTGATAATATTACAGGTACAATAACATTCTTAAACAGCTTGCAAAATGCTGGCATTCACTTAGACGGAATAACCTTTGGAGACGAAATCGAGGATGAATCAGGATATGGTACTTATAAGCCAACCATTTGGAATTCTGATTTAATTGGCAAATTTATTTCTTATGCGAGTGCAATAAAGTCTAATTTCCCAATGTTAAAAATTTATGTTTTTGATAGCTATATTTCTGCAACTCGCGGAAGGGTTTCAATATATTGGGATTTTTTCCAGAGAATAAGACAGGCAGAATTAACAGAGGGGAAGAATCTTCTTGATGGCTTTATGTTTAGAGAAAGTTACATATATATAGATCAAAATAATAATTTATTAGCATCTCAATATATCTTAGATGACACAGAATCATTATACCGAGATACACCAGTCTATCGTTACGATGTAGATGGAACATCACACTCAAATCCTGACACTGCCTATCTTCCATTGATCGTTACAAAAACCAATGAAATCTTTGGTCGTTATATTGATATCGGAATTACGGAATATCTTCCTGCTGGACCTATTCAAATTAGCGAAACTGATACATCTCGTTACTCTGATATTGACTTCATTATCCATTTCTCCGATGTTGTTGGAATATACGCACAGCTCGGTCTTGATATTGTATCAAAAATAATGTTTGGTGATTCTGTTGATATGCACAAAAGCTATTTCGATCGTGAAGGGCATCTTGGCATTAATTATCCTGTCCACGAACAGTTAGCCCAATATTTTTCAGGAGAGATATTGAATGTTGATCGTTCAGTGAATTACGAAAACTTAAAAGTTAAGGTGTATGCAGTTCGCCAAGATGAGAATTACTTCATTATGATTCTTAATAAGGAAGTTAACCAAGAAACCAATATACGAATCACTTTGCCTCAACGTCTGGATCTAACCTTTCGTCTTCCTCGTCGTAGCTACACTTCTCTAATATTCGATGGTAGCAATGTTACTATTTCAGGGATTGGAAATTAAATGGAAAGGTATCAAATATTCATCCCATATTCCGCAGGCAGAAAATCTGATGTTTCGTGATGTTATTTTCTCTACCTCTGCGCTCGGGCTTTTGCGGTGCGTTACCGAAACGATGGATAATTTGGCTATTTGACTTTTTGATTATTTAAGTGGAGGGAGTAGCGGTCAAGGGACAACCCGGGGTGCAGATGACCTTGGTTAGGCGGTTGTTGGGTAGGTTTGGGGGTCTGTAGAGGGGTTATTCGTCGAGGCCATAGGTAGGTGTGGGTTCAAACTAATTTGACTATTTTAGGGCCGTTGAGGTGCTATTTGGGGATCCATATTGGTCTCCGCCTATTTTCCAGGTTTGTGCTGGTAGCCTGCACTGTTTTTAGCGGGCTTGGCGTGCGGGGCTTATGCACGAAAACTTCAATCGATGCCTTTTGACCGGGTCTCCAGATTTGAGT
>JABMQR010000242.1 GCA_013202335.1 Bacteroidota bacterium | reverse complement strand
GCGGGTTTTTCTTTTTAATAATGGCTTAAGGAAATTTATTATGAAAAAAACTAAAGTTCATATGGATAAATTAATGAGCAATAAAGAATTCCGTGAGAGATTTGATAAGGAATATCAAAATCTTTGTATTGAAGAGCAAATCGCAGGAGCCCGGCATAAATCAAAATTAACTCAGACTGGCCTGGCCAAACAAAGAAAGCCTAACAAAACATCTTAAATATCGGCAAGTATATTAGTATTTCTACTGCCCTACTCTTCCCCTACTCTATTTATCAGAAAAATATTTTAGCTCTCTTCATCTTTCTGCAATATGGTAAATGCAATGAGTATAATTGAATTGGTGTAAGGTATTATCTCGCCAATACATTACACGCAAACCGATTTCCAGTGTTTCTAGCACAAACCCATAATATTAATGTTAATAGAAAATATGTTGCTGTAAAAATTATTCCTTTTTCGATACCCGAATACCAAAAAGTAAAAAGAGATGATGGGATTAAAACAATGATGGAAATAGCAAACATGTCCCGGAAAAGGAGCCATCGTCTATGAGAATCAATTACAACTGCATCTGATTGTTTTTTCTTATATATCTTATACCAAAGTATATTCTGATCCCTTGGGGTCTCTGGTAATTTACCATACCATGCAACTAAATCTTCATATGAAATTCTACTATCTTTTTTTACTAATTCTGTAAATACTCGACTCCCTGGGAGTGGATCTTGCCACCGTGTATAAATGAGACGGTGTTTCCATTCAGATGGTAAAAGATAAGTTAATGCAAGACTCAAAATATAAAATGATAGAGATAGGATGGGTTTCTCGAATATTATTCCTTTCGCACTGATTACCACTTTCTCTGCAAAACCCCAGTCAAATCCATTTACTAAGGCAAATCCTATATAAAGAAAAATATTAAAACCGATAATGTATGGAGTATTTTTTGTCTTTAGTGTCATCCCCTACCTCGCTTCTTGATTAATTAACTTCGACCTGATTATAAAATGGTAAAGGTGTAGCATCTTGCCATCCTCTGTCTGGCATCCCTGGTGAATAATGGCGTTTTGTAGATCTTTGGGTTACAATGACTTTTGCTCCCCGACGGATTAATGCATTAACAACTCTTTTAGAAGGATGTTTAGGGTCAGTTTCCTTTGATGTTGAAATGAATACAGTATACTCAGGAAGGTTTCCTTTTTTCCGTTTGGGACCTAAAAGTTTATCTAGTACTGATGGTCCTAGATTTCTTTTACTTCCGTGGTGTGGAGCCTGGAATAAATAAAAACCTCCAAGAATAACACCATGCGAGTTAGCACAACTAATAGCTTGATTTAGAGCTGGTACTCCAACATCTGCAGTAAGCAAGATCTTTTTCTCACCAAAAGTAAACATACTAATCACCCCTGAGTTGTTCTCGCCCGAAACTTTGTCTTCCGTTGGTTCCATAAGCTTTTCATCATCCCATGTTTCTGCAATCCAATTCACTGCCGTTGAAACTTTTTTTCTAAGCTCGAGAATCTTGCGGGCAATACTGTCCGCCGTTGTTTCTGTTACTTCTGTAATAGATCTAAAATTACATAGACATGAACGGTAATATTCTAGGCTAGGACCAAGAATTGTCAAATTGGGAATAATGGGGGAATAAGAGTCACTAAATGGTTCATATATTGGAATCCCCTTTTCGTTGGCTTTTTCTTGAAGGGTATAAGCATAAGGATGGCCATCAATTAACCTTTTTCGAAGACTTTCTTTCGAAACTCGTCCATCTGTAACAAAAGGATAAATCTGATCAATATGTTCCCACGGCCGGTGCATAAGCATCTGAGAAACATTTAATTTGTCAAGGACAATAGAAAGACCAGAAGCGTGATCTTGCTCAGGATGAGTGCAAATAACAAAGTCTACATTCATAGAACCATAGTATTTTGGTATATGTTCTAACAGGGCTTCGCCAGATTCTTGGGTGCCTCCATCAATAACACCAATTGTCCATCTATTGCCACCATCAGATGAGTACCTCAAAGAAATAGCATCGCCGGATTTCTCGCCATCACCTACAGGAAGAAAATCTATTTCGTAAAGCATTTCTCCTCCTTTCTGAATTATATTTATTAAATAAATTCTTATCTTATTTTGATCTGAATCAGTCAAAATATATTTTAGGGAAAATAATTAAGCGATAGTACTACAAGATGCTCAACAATTTATATTACTAAAGTACTGGCATTTTGACAGAGCAAAATAATTACTCTTGGCCTTCTTTTTTGTAGTATCTTAAAATTCTGTCTCTGTCCTCGTTTGCTTTTTGACCCTTATAATAGATTTCTATAAATTCAATAATATCTTCCTCTTCATAATAGGCATAGATGATCCGGATTCCACTGAATCCCCCCTTCCCTTTTAATGCTTTACAGGCAAATTTCCGGGCTTTGTATATTTTGGGTCTATCAATGCCGATATTAGAAATTCTAACAATACCAACATTATCTATAATATTTAATTTATGGGCAAGATTCAACTGAACATTAATAAATGTGTCCAGGTCCTCATTAAGAGTCATATATTTTTTAAGGAGTGCCTTAAACTCTTTTTCAAACTCCTTAAATTTACGTATCTCCTTAAATGGGTTCTTCTTCACTATAGTCCCTCACTGAATAAGGTGCGGTCCGGTAAAACACGGATTCATAATCAATTACATCCCCTTCTTCTGTGGTCATCCAGGGTACATCATGATGAGAATATTCACTAATTTTTTTGGCATTCATGTCTGAAAGGGTAAGCAAAACATCATCGATGACTTTTTGTTCCTGGGTGCTCATTTTAGATAAATCGGGATCTCTAAGTGGAATATATTTTGTTTGAGGATGTTGAAAATATTTATCTTGTATCTTGACTAGATCTATTCCCTGCATCTCCTCAGCGATTTTAACAAATTCCTTTGGCGTGGGCCCATAATGATTTTTGATATAGGTAGCACCAATTAATTGTTCTTCATATTTTTCATAGTAATTAAAGTCGATGAAGTAAAGTAGTTTGTATAATACAGATTCACCCACATTGGGTTTTGAGCCAATTTTCCCCAAGATATAAAGCAGTACTTCTTTGAATTTTTCAATATTTTTTTGGGGAACACTGATTCTTATCCCGTTTTTTTTCTTTGGTTCTTGTTTCTTACTTTTTTCCAGCACGACTTCAATGTCTTCATCTAAACTAAGAAGAAGATCGGTTGTAATATTAAATATCCTGGATAGTTTAATCAGCTCTTCGGTACATATTTTACGATGCCCGTTTTCTATCTGAGAAAGAGTAACCCGCTTGATGCCTATTCTATTGGCAAGATCCTCCTGGGATAAACCCAGTCCTTCTCTTATCTCTTTGATTCTTTGATGAATTTTACCTGTGAGGGTATCCATGATACACCCCCTCCTATCTTTCTATGATTTAGCCTTATTTTATAATATGTTATAATATTTGTCAACTGCATGTTATAATATCTAACATTAGCCTTTATAGATAAGGAAAGTAAAAAAGAGGGAAAGATTGATGAAGCAACAAAATTCATTTGAAATCAAGTACGCTGCCCGTCAAAGCTTAGCAGTGTCTCGAGTTTTTTAAATATTTCCAAAACCACAGCCTCAGGTGCTTTATCACAGATTTCGGCATCCCTAATTTTCCAATCAAGGCTTTTTACCTGGTCAGATAAAACAACCCCTGCTACCTTGTTTC
>JABMQR010000241.1 GCA_013202335.1 Bacteroidota bacterium | reverse complement strand
GTCGATTGCTTCCCAACGAAGCAGTGAGCTTTTTGGGTCAATTGATGAAGCGAGCAAGCAGAAGTTCTTTCGCCTACAGGGAAAGCGGAAAATAGAACAAGAGTACTGGGCATACGATACCACATATGCCGACATCCTAAAAATACCGATAGCCCATTCAGAGATATCCATAAATCTTTGCTGGTGCTAGGGTTAAAATACTACAGATAAAAAAACTATCGGAATAATTTCTCGCATTTCAAAGCTTGAACTCCTACAATATTCATGCACGGATTTGTCCGTGACATCTCTATTATAGGAGTATTTATGGAACAGATAACAATCTCGTTTATTATTGATGAAATCTTGAAGATCCTTGTGAGAATTGGGTTAGCTGATGGTTCTATCAAACAGTATCAAAGTGTCTTCTCGAAAATAGATAATTTCTTTAAGCAGAATAGTTGTGAACAATATTCTGAAAAAGTAATTAATGATTATTGGCTTAGTCTTACACAAAAAACGACACCCTATAGTCAGAGATACCTATCGTCTCTCAGTAGATCGATAGATCTCCTGAAGGAATATGTTGCCACTGGAAGTGTTATTTGGAGTCATAAAAAAATAGGCTGTATATACACGCCATGCACCTATTACCAGAACATCATTGATGATTCACTCAATAAATTTCAATTTGAAGGTTCTTCAACTCTGGCTTGGTACAAAACAATAGCACGCAAGTTTTGTTGTAAGCTTGAAGAGTATCAAATCTTTGAGTTTTCCAAGATATCTTCTTCGCTTATTATCCAAATTATTACTGATTTTGGATCCGAGAATTCCAGAAGCATGGGATCAGTTTTGCACAGTATTAAGAAGTTCATCTCATATCTTAGTGAAAAAGATCTTTGCGATATGCAGATTATGCCAACCTTCTTAGTGAAATACAAAAGAGTAAAACATATACCCGAATTTTCGATTGATGAAACCAAGTCAATATTACATGCCTGTGATCGTAATACTCCGCAAGGAAAACGCAATTATTCAATCATACTATTAGCTGTTACTTGTGGGTTACGAAAAAGTGATATACAAGCCTTACAGCTTAATAATATCGATTGGCATCGTTATGAACTATCTATAGTCCAGTGCAAAACTCATAAAGTTATTACACTGCCATTAACAGGAGAAACCGGTAATGCAATAGCTGACTACATATTATCAGCAAGGCCAAAGGACAGCGTATTTAATAACATCTTTTTGACAGTACGAGCTCCCATCCGTCCTCTCATAACCTCTGCTTACAATGACATGTTTATAGAGCTGTGTAATAAAGCTTCAGTTTCTAGAATTGAAGGACGTAATTTTCATAGCCTCAGGCGTTCTACCGGCACATGGATGGCAAATTCGGGGATTCCTATAACAACAATCTCCCAAGTGCTTGGTCATTCAAACTTCCATAGCACTGATCGTTATATCTCAGCAGCTCCAGATATGGTGTTGTGTTCACTCGACTTCACGGGTATTTCCCTCACAAGCGAGGTATACCGATGAAAAAATTCAATAGCCTCTTAGGGTCAGATATGGACAGTTTCCTGCGGCTCAAGGAATCGCTGGGGTACAGCAGAGGTACGTATAATTACCAGCTGATAAAAATTGATGAATATGCGTTGTCACATTTCCCGCAAATCGCCGTAATGAATGAGACTTTTGTTCTTGGATGGAGCAAAAAACATCCTGAAGAAAGTAAAAACAACAGACGTATTCGTCTTCATGTTATTCGGGAATTCGGTAAATTCCAGCAGATTATTAAACGGGATGCTTATGTGCTTCCCACAGATTATATCGATAAACAGCAAGCGTTCATTCCCTACCTTTTTACCGATGATGAACTGACACGGTTGTTTAGGGAAATTGATTCTTTTTCTGCAAGCAAGCATTCACCAAAAACAGAATATGTACTACCTGTTTTATTTCGTATGATTTATTGCTGTGCACTCAGACCTGGAGAACCGCTTAAATTGCTAAGAGAGGATGTAAATCTTGAAAAAGGAACTCTCTTCATCAGAGAATCAAAACGGCATAAAGATCGGATCGTAAGAATGCCTGAGGATCTCATCGAACTTTGTACCAACTACGACTCATTCATGGAAATGCGTCCATTCTTTTTCACCTCACCTAAAGGTGATCCCTATAAACGGCAGTGGATGGATCGCCGGTTCCAGTTATGTTGTAAGAAAAGCAAACAGCACGATGGACAGCAAAAACCACGCATTTATGACCTTCGTCATTCTTCTTGCTCAAGAGTGATTCTAAAATGGCTGGAGGAAGATATTGATTTTTATGCACTTGCACCGTTTCTGCGTGAACATATGGGGCATAGTGATTTTGAAAGTACTTTTACGTACATTCACCTCCTTCCTGAAAATATTATTAAAAATGCAGGTATTGACTGGGACCATTTCAACTCCTTGTATCCGGAGGTGCTCAATGAAGAGACTTAAGGACAAGAAGTTATTCGACAACATTAATTCATTTCTTTTAGAGTATCTCCCGACTATTAGGAATAAGTCGGATAACACGATCTCTACCTATCGTATGACATTGAAGCTGTATATTCTTTTCTTTGAACAGGTAAAGGGTGTTGATGTTTTCGAACTTGTTACCGAAATGCTAACTCGGGATAGCATTGTTGAATTTCTAAACTGGCTTGGTAGCAATAGATGTTGCTGCGCCTCTACGAGAAATAACAGGTTGTCATGTATTCGCACATTTTATAAATATCTCGCTGCACATTGCGACCCCTCTCTCCTCTCGATGATGAATGATATCGCCGAAATCCATAAGGAGAGGGTTATAAAGGATCAGCCACCGGTTATCTTAACCGAGATAGAAGTTGCTTTGGTTTTGGCTGCGCCAGATGCTAATACCCGAATCGGAATCAGGGACAGGTTCTATCTTACCATGATGTATGATAGTGCCGGCAGATCCGACGAAATTCTATCTTTAAAAGTGCAAGACCTCACCATTACAGGGAAAACTAGCAAAATTCACGTCATAGGAAAAGGTGGAAAATCCCGGATGATACCCATTTCTGAGAAGGCGACAGCCTTGATGCGACAATATCTTAAGCTCTTTCATCCTGCACAAGAAAAAAAACAATATCTTTTCTACGTTGAGTGCAACGGGCAAAAGAGAATAATGTCTGCAGACAATGCTGCTCGCATTATGAAAAAATATGAATTGATTGTAAAACAAAAATATCCTAACCTACCGCACCTCCATCCCCATCTGTGGAGGCATACCAGGGCTCAACAACTATATAGTGCAGGAATGCCGCTCCCGTTAATCAGTGAATGGTTGGGTCACTCAAATATGGAAACATCACTCATTTATGCTCATTCAGACGTAGAGATGAAACGAAAAGCAATTGAAAAAGCTACAAACGGGGAAAACCCATTGATACCAAAGGAGTTTCCCAAATTTATGAATGATAAGGATATTATTAAAAAACTGTATGGGCTTGCCTGAAAAATTATTCCGATAGTTTTTTCGTTGATATTAGTATAGCTCTAACACCAGCAAAGACTTGTCGAAATCGTGGAGTAACGTGTCGGTATTTTTAGGATATCGGCATATGTCGTAAAATTCCGATATCGGAATTTTACCACCTCGGTATCGAGTTTTTCCCGGCAGCTGAGGCAAGTACAGTATGGAAAAAACAAGGAGGATGACCGGCTAGCGCAGATTAACCTTGCCCTTGTATTTGGAG
>JABMQR010000240.1 GCA_013202335.1 Bacteroidota bacterium | reverse complement strand
TAAATCATCAAAAAACTTCACCAATGGGTCGTTCATTCAAAATTAATAATTTTGAATGAACCTCAATTGTTTGAATAATCAATTCGAAAACTTCTTTTAAAAGTATTATTTAATACTCTGTCAGAAAGGGGAGATTCTTATGAATCTCCCCTTTCTTTACAGTGCTCCTTGCGATATCCGGGTTGAGAGGGTATCATGAAGCTAGTGTTCAGAAGCGTGCAGGTATTTCCGGAAAGATTTATTAAGGACGAGTTGGTAGGGTGTAAAGCATCTGTAGTGATGAAATAAACTTCTTATTAATCTAATGAGAGTTGACCTGCACGCTTCTGAACACTACCAAAATCAACCCCAAAAAAGGAAAACCCAATGACAAGAAATAATGCATTTACTGCAACCGATGGAAAAGAGATCCAATATCTCTCATGGATTCCAAAAGCTGAAACCAAAGCTGTAGTACAAATAGTACACGGTATGGCTGAATACGCAGCACGGTACGAGTATTTTGCCAAATTTCTCAACAGACAGGGATATACGGTCTATGCCGATGATCACCGGGGACATGGAAAAACAGCCGGTGAAGAGAAGGAGTTGGGCTACTTTGCCGATGAGAACGGATGGTTTAGAGCCGTGGAAGATGTCTTTGAACTAACTGAAATAATCAGGACAAAAGAACCGGGAAAACCTATAGTCCTGCTCGGACACAGTATGGGCTCCTTTTTTGCCCAAACTTTATTGATTACCCATCCAGGAGTCTATGATGCAGTAGTATTGTCAGGAACTGCGGTAAATCCCGGAATTGTGGGGAAAATTGGAAAGCTTATTGCAAAAAGAGCTGTGAAGAAACAAGGACCAAAAAGTCGGAATGAAAAGCTTGATCAGATGTCATTTGGGTCTTATGGTAAATCTTTTGAGCCGAACAGAACCAAATTTGACTGGCTGAGCAGGGACACGAAACAAGTTGATGCGTATGTTGATGATCCCTACTGTGGATTCATCTGTACCTCAAAATTTTTTGAGGATATGCTTACCGGCTTAGGATTTATAAACAAGAAATCTGAGCTGGCAAAGATGCAGAAAGATACTCCAATACTGATGGTAAGCGGATCAATGGATCCGGTTGGAGAATTTGGTAAAGGTGTCCGTAAAGTCTATCAGTCGTATAAAAATCTTGCACTTCAGGATGTGTCCCTTAAGCTCTTTGAAGGATCCCGGCATGAGATACTGAATGAGACAAATCGTGACGAGGTCGGGCAGGTGATAGAGGACTGGATGCGTAGTAAGCTGGGAGTTTTTACAGTATAATTACAGGAGATTGACGGAGGTTTTAACCGACGACATCTCTCGCAGTTGCCAGAGCAACTGCCTGGAACAAGCTGTGCTTGTTCCAGGGGCTGGAGGCAGTTAATAATCACCTGGTGCCGAACTTCGGAAAATGACCGAACTTCGGAAAACACCGAACTCGCCGAACTTCGGAAAATGACCGAACTTCGGAAAATGCTTGTCAATTAGACCCTTGGACGTTACAATACATCGATGAGTAATGACCAGTCTATGAAAGGTGCCGGACAGGAAAATTTCACTGTGAAGAATCAGCCGCCTGGGTTTATGAATTCCCTGAAACGGCTTGGCTCCTTTATCGCATTAACTGTAAAGCATTTTGAAAGCGACCGCTGTTTTATTCTTGCATCAAGTATCGTCTATACCACCCTCATATCCATGGTGCCCTTTATCACCTTTATAGTATCTCTGCTCTCTGCCTTCAAGGTCTTTGCGTCTGCAGTAGATTACTTTCGAGACCTTTTTGTGGATCAGTTCGGGGTGGTTGCAGGGACGGAGATTGCTGATATGCTGGATGGTTTTATCAGTAATGCCGGTGGGCTGGGTGCTGTTGGGCTTGTTTCATTTCTTATAACATCTGTTATTCTTATTAACCGGGTTTGGATCACGATAAACCAGATTTACCGTACGCCTATGAACCGAAACAGGATTGCCCGATTCTCAAGGTTTATTACTCTATTGATCATAGGGACACTCCTTCTTGGGGCGTACTTCAGTATTGTATCACTGTTAAATTCCTGGTTTCTGGATCTTGTTGGATCAAATATACTGACACAATGGTTTTTCCGACTTCTTGCGCTTATTGGACCATGGATACTTATTTGGCTTGTGATCTTTCTGCTGATTTTCTGGGTGCCGAGTACCAAAGTGAAGCTGAAGAGTGCCCTGATCGGATCAGTTTGCGGAACAATTGCCTTTCAAATTACCAATACTGTGTTCAGCAGTGTGGTAATTAGGATCGTGAATTATTCGGTTATCTATGGATCTCTGGCTTCAATTCTTGTGGTGCTTTTTTGGGTATTTTTTCTCTGGATAATCATATTCGGGGCAGTCGAGATTGCCTATGTGCATCAGTACCGGCCTGATATTGAGAAGAAGCAGGGGTTGGAAGAGCCTCCGTCCCTCCAGTTGGCAAATGGTATAGATATCATCCTTTTGATAGCTCGATTTTTCCGTGAAGGAAAGGGTGCGGCTCAGGCTAAGGAGCTTGCAAAGGAGCTGAGGATTCCTGATCGCCGTCTGTTTATGTTCCTGGAGCTCTTTGAGAAAGCGGGATTTATTATCAGTATTGACCGGTTGGGTAAGAATTATATTCCGGCCAGGCCGTTAGGGGATATTCTTATTACGGATATTACGTCGGTATTATTTGGGGGGATGAGAACTCTGGATGAACAGACAGTGGGTGAGAAGGCGGTTTCTGAACTGTATCGGCGAGGTATCGAGGAAATAGTCGGGATTACTATCGATGATCTTGCCCTTAAGAAAGTTAGTGAGGATAGTGTAGAACCGGTGTGAGGATCTATTATTATTCTGTTAATTTTGCGTCGTATCCTGCAGTATCAATTACATCAACAACCGCATCAGCTTCCAGTTCAGTATTCACGGTAACCAGTTTTGTATTGAGATCAATCTCAAAGCTTGAAACGTTTGTTGTCGCTGATAGGGCATTGGATATGTGCATTTTGCAGTGCCCGCAAGACATATCGGGTACAGAAAATGTATAGGTATTACTCATGAGTATCCTCCAGTTGTGGTTTAAATGATCGTATTTTCATTGAATTCAATATTACATTAATAGAGCTGAATGTCATTGCTATTTCGGCTATTGCCGGGTGCAGTAATCCAG
>JABMQR010000023.1 GCA_013202335.1 Bacteroidota bacterium | reverse complement strand
ATCCAAGTGATGTCTTTGCATTTCAGATTTCTGATGTCGCCGCTGCGTAGTCCAAGATACGCAGCAAGTCGTACCATTGCATTATCTCGTTTGCCACAAGGAGTACCCAAGTCAATAGTTGCCAGCATCTTATTCACTTCCTCTTGGGTATATACAGACGGTAGTTTTAAGAACTTGTTATAAGATAATGAGGGAACGAAAAATGAACTATCCTCAGATACGATGTTTTTTTCATGCAGATATTTGAGGAAAGATCGGAAACAACTGATATGTCTAGCCCTAATGGATAGACTGCGGCTCTCCAACTTGAAAAGAAAAGAGGGAATATTATTCTTACTAAAACCACTTAAATCCTCAATTCCTTCTTCAACAAGGTAATCGGAAAAAAAGTTGAGAAAATTCTGTTCTTGACGTAGGGTTCCCAGAGAGTGGCCTTCTGAGGTCAGGTGTAACAGATATTCCCTCATCAAAATTGTAGTACCCCTATGGGAGAACACCATTCGCAGTCCGCTTGGATCCACTGTGCTTGAGATGCCTGATGCTATAAACAATAAGAGATTTGCCACGCTAAGGATTCGTCTCTGTTTGTTATTGATAGTATGAAATTGTGTAGTTTGAAACTCTTGGACTAAAAAATCCCGTACTACATCAGCGTTAAGATTTAAATCG
This sequence comes from Bacteroidota bacterium, assembly GCA_013202335.1. The sequence goes on along the minus strand of JABMQR010000023.1, from coordinate 2,974 downwards.
CTGTGGATTTTCGAGAAATCTTTTATTTTTTTCCAAATTTGGGTTTTAGTATTAACTGCATATGACATGAAACCTTTTTTACTAAGGTATTGCTTTCCTGCTTCGAAAAGTTTTTTCCAATACTCATCAGAATTTGACATGTTATTCCTCCTTGAATAGTAATACCCAAGGATAGAATCTGTCCTAATATTATGTAAAGTGATTTTTATGGTAGCTTTTTTTAGAATATGGATTTACTACAGGTAACTTTACATTTTGTTTTTTTCACATACAAAATGTTATTAGTTCTTTGCGGCTGCACAAGCATGTTGCCAGCGGCTGTCGTGACAACAATGGGATCTGCAAACAGTTTTTTCCCATAGATGTCTAGTTGCTTCACCAGTTTCTGATACGCGGTATGTTCTGAGTATCCCTTACTCTTGGATAACCAGACTGTAAACTTACCCACTTCTTTCTGAATGGTTTTCATGTTACAGGGCTGCTCCCCATTATCATTCAGCCCACGCCCAGTTTCCAGCAGGGTTATCCGCATAGCTTTTCTCAGCCGATTGAATACCGCTACTTTCTCCTCCATCTGCAAAGCCGCCTCCTGTAACTCAGTGTCGTTTATTACCCCCAGTAATTCATGGGAAATTTTACTGTATACTTTATTCTCGGTCCAATCATCTTGCAGTTGTATGCGAAATAGTTGATGTAAACGCAGGCAAGCTTCTCGTAATCTTTGGTAGAACACCAGATACGATTGATCAAAGGGAAATCCAAACCCGTTACTTTCAGAATTTGCATCCAGCACCCAGCTCATCAGGGTGTATGTTGCCACCACCGGGATGGCGCCCAGTGGGCACCCGGCAGGCAAACTTTCCTGTTTAATCCCTCTCACCACTGCCGGTACAAGATCGGTGGTACTGAGGATGATTTTTCCCAATCTGTTTTTTGTTCTCCTTACTATAACCCGTACATTGTATACCCGCAGTTTCTTTCTGATGATATCATTTTCCTCTCCAAAAAGATTTTTCCCTATCGCTTTGAGAAAATGATAATGACAAATGAAGGTCGGCATATGCTTGAAAACTTCCTTTACTGCCAGTTCTATCCCTTTTCCCATGTCACTGACCACTGCCAGGGGAACTCCGTAGGACTCTTTAATACCAGAAAGAAAAGGAATGAGCTCTTCAGCATTCTCAGATAGCAGTTTCCGGTTATCCAATACAATTTTAGTTATTCCATCCAACACGCTTATTAGGTGAGGACTTCCCCCGTCACACGTACCATCCAAATGAAGAATATAGCCCCCGTTCATCTGCATATAGTGAGTAAGTTCTCTTTGAGATGACCGATGAAGCAACCCCAGATACAATACAAACTTTTTGGCAAGAAATGCAATTTCACTTTCCGAAATCCGAATGTTTCTCTGCTGCAATTCAAGACGTATTTCCTGGTAATTCCTGCATCGGAGGAACAGACTTTTCCCAATGAAAACAATGATATCATAGCCAAAATTGCAGTTTTCCGGTAGTAACTCCCGAAGTTCTGCTTAATGAAATACACGCCCACACCCCGAACAGTAATGCACCGTTTCATGGCCAATAAAACCTCCTATGGCCAGGGTAGCTGCTCGTTTGGCCGGATAGGTTTTCAGTACTTTCAGGCTTCCATTACACTCTGTGCAGGGACTGCTTTCCCTAGTGAAGTGAATCACCGCAGGAGAGGGGAAAAGATTTGCTACAGTTGCCTTATGCAGCATCTGATCAATGATACGACGCAAAAGCTTTACCATCTCGTATTCAGTTTTTTTTTATCAATCCGATACTTCTTAAAAAGTGCGGCAACACTTCCAGAGTCGATAGTATTACCCTTTTTCTCTAATTGTACAGTAAGCTCTTCACTACTCATTCCTGGGTTATGGATTAACTCAACAAGCATAATGATCGCCTGTGCATCCGGCGGCAACGCTGCGGCTGCAGGCTCAGGGGGGAATCGGTTTCGTTTTTGTGCTTCATATTTTTCAGTAGTGTCAGAGAAATAGATAATGGTGTTTTTGTATCGTTCCCTCTTTATACCCGGAAGGTTCTTGAACCGTGCCATAAAGCATTTTGGGTTCAGCCCGATAATCTCCTGCAGTTCAGCATGATTGAGTCCTTTCTTTGATTTTATCGTAAGAGCAATAACCGTATTCTTTAAGGTACCGTACCGGGAGAAATACATATCCTTGTACTGCCAAATACCGTTCCTGTTGAATTCCGGAATAGCACCAATGGTATAATACCGACCATTTTTATTATAGCTGGTGTATGCATCCCATTCCTTGAGCCTTCTGTGTACCGTTATGGGTGAACACTGAAGTATTTTGGATAACTCCGTTAGGGTGAGTACTTTCTCCAAAGCAAAGGTATTGATAGCTTGCTGATCCAACGCATTGTTTCTGGTCTTCATGGTTCTTTCTCCTATAAGATTTAGTGTTAACTTACAATCAAATAAACTATATATAGTTAACACTATAGCATATATAAATAATAAACACATCCTTTTTTACTCGAAATTTGCTGTTTTTGGGATAAGAAAACCAATTGCTCAGTAACCTTTATGATAAAGTATAAACCTTTGAGAATATGTATTTAATTATATTGTAAACAGTTAGGGTAAATCCAACCGTATTTTGTTTTCATAGATAAATTTTTCGTTGATATTAGTGTAGCTTTAACACCAGCAAAGACTTGTCGAGATCGTGGAGTAACGTGTCGGTATTTTTAGAATATCGGTATTTGCACGGAAAACCCGATATCGGGTTTTCCAGGCTGGCGCTACTAACGCACATGGCTCCTCACCATGTCATTAACTAAAGATAGTTTAACAGGCTGTCTCAGCTATCCTTACCAGTCCCGTTTCCCTGTAATTCCCACCTCCGGGGTGGTACATGCTGCCCCTGTAAGGGCTCCATTGTGTCATTACCTTCCCTCCTCCGGCATTACCCGTT
>JABMQR010000239.1 GCA_013202335.1 Bacteroidota bacterium | reverse complement strand
GTTATTGATACAGTACTTAACCTGCCGTCAATTCCCGGTGGAAAAAAGTTGATGTATACTCATATCGATTTACCGCTTACCGCAATAACCAATTTTGCTGAAGCAGGTAAGGAAAACCCGATTTTTACTGAACTTGATGCTATAGTAAAAAGAAATAATGGACTCTGGTGTCTGGAAGCAGAAAAGTATCTTCTTTCTCACGTGTAAAGTCGGAATATTGAATTAGTACTGAAAGGATAGGGGTGTTATGAAAAGATATATTGCAGTAGATCTGGGAGCTTCAAGCGGTCGCGTTGTTGTGGGTAATCTGCAGGAGTTTACCGTTACAAACAGGTTTGTTACCAGAAATGATCGGGTGAACGGCAGCGTCTATTGGGATATTCTCTATATCTTTTCCGAAATAAAAAAGGGTCTAAAAAAGGCTTTCTCCCTCTATCCCGGCGAGGGAGAAATTTCCGGTATCAGCATTGATACATGGGGAGTCGATTATGGCCTTCTGGATGCTCATGGTGCATTAATCGGCCTACCGTACCACTATCGTGATTCCCGGACTGATGGGATAATGGAAGAGGTCTTTAGTAAGATTTCCCGGGAGGAGATCTATAAGGAGACGGGAATCCAGTTTATGCAGCTGAATACGATTTATCAGCTGGCAGCCATGAAAAAATATCAACCGGATCTTCTTGGAGCTGCAAAAAAGTATCTCTCAGTACCGGATTTGCTGAATTTTTGGCTTTGCGGCGTTGCGAAAAATGAGTTTTCTCATGTCTCAACAACACAGCTCTATAATCCGGAAACAAAAAATTGGTCATGGAAAATCATTGATAGGTTAGGGCTTAACCGGGATCTCTTTGGTGAGATAATCCCAAGTGGAACCGTTTTAGGCCCTTTACGGACCGAAGTGGCTGCAAAGGTTGGTGCTCCATCAACCGTACAGGTGATTGCAGGCGGCAGTCATGATACTGCAGCGGCTGTTGCAGCTGTTCCGGTAGTAGATGCGAAGCCCTATCTCTATATAAGCAGCGGGACCTGGTCTCTTCTTGGCATAGAATCTGATGATCCCATTATTTCAGAAAAGTCACTTGCCTATAACTTCACCAATGAAGGTGCTGCAAGCGGGAAAGTGCGTTTTATGAAGAATATCATGGGAATGTGGATTCAACAGGAGTGCCTTCGATGGTGGGAGGCAGGTGGTGAAACTATTACCTTTAAGGATCTGGATGCAGAAACGCTCAAATGTGCTGCATTCCCTTCAGCCATCGATCCCAATGACAACCGCTTTCTTAAACCGAACTCATCCAAAAATTCCATGCCGAAAAGGGTAGAGGATTACTGCAGGGAGAAGGGTCTTCCCGTTCCCGTAAAAAAAGGTGAGTTCATGACCGTCATATATCGTGGACTGGCAGAGGCGTATGCCCGTTATGCCCGGCAGTTATCTGATATAACCGGAGTTCAGTATGAACATCTCTATGTCATAGGTGGTGGATGTAAGAATTCCATTCTCAATCAGTGGACTGCTGATGTCTCCGGTATACGGGTGAGCGCAGGTCCCGTTGAGGCTACAGCCCTGGGAAATATTCTTATACAGGCGCTGGCTCTCAATGATATTCCTGATATGCAAACTGGTCGTACGTTAATCAGGCAATATCACGAATTCACACTATTTGAACCAAAACGAATTTAGATGCTTTCACTAAGTATGCCTAATTAATGTAAAATCGAAAAATACATAGAGACCTCTTGCTATTCAAAATTCTACAAGCATATAATGTAATAGGTGAATTTGTACAAAGTGGGGGAAAGTATGAAAAAAATACTGATTCTACTGATATTACTATTTATTATTAGCTCTGCAGCTGTTTACGGATCGGATTTGAGTTTTACCATCAGTGTCGACTGGCAAATGAGTGTACAAGGTGGTGTAGAGTATCGTTTTAATGATTATTTTGGAATGAAGGCAGATCTTGGTGTGTCAATTATGGGATTATTAAATTTTGATCTGTTTGCGATGATAGATACAATCCCGGAGGATAATCCCTGGAGTCTCAGCTTACTTTTTGGGGTTCCTAATCTACTAGTACCATTGACTTTCAATGCTGCAATGGTCTCTCTTGGTGGAGCTGTTGTGGTGGGACGGCAAATAAGTGATACTGTTCAGCTTAATCTGCGGGTCGGTACTGGTTTTCCTCTGTTCTTTGAAAGCGGGAAGGAGATGATTCGGGATATTACATTCCCGTTTGGCCTCTGGCCTGAGTGTGTTTTGGAATTTAGTTTTCTGTGATTCGGTTCAATTCTCAGATGTGGAATAATAGATAATCGACACTATGAGTTTGATTTGACATGTTCACTTAACACATGCTTAGTTTGAGTACTGCAAAACAACCACATTTAGAGCTGCTGAATACTGCAGGCATTTGTGATCTCATGATTTATCAATTATATTCTACAATATATTTGAAAACCGGTTCGTACTGTCTACATCTGACAGACATAAAGACCCGTTGCAAAAGTAATTTAAGTGGACATCTAGGAGAGAGCAACAGAATAGAAGTCCGTAATGAGAAAGCTGAAAACGTAAGCCATCCGGTCGAAGAAAAACACCAGGAAAAAAGTACCAGAAACATCCAGTATACCTCTATCTACTTTGAAGAAAATAAATTTAGTATCCAATAGTAATTAATGGATACCAGATTTTGTGCGGAAGCACTGAGAGAGGCGATAATGCTCTCCCATACGAGGGAAAGCATTTAAAATCAAGTTTTATAACCGGGAATGACTCCGTCAGGCACCGGATTATGAAACATCGAATATGTGGTGTGAAATATTTCCAATTTGTTATGCTGTAGCGTCTTGAGTCGTGGCCTCATCATACAAGGAGGAAACAAATGAAATGTGGAAACCAACGTATCGTTATTATATTGGTGGTACTTGTGTGTATTGCATCTTCGCTCGCAGCCCGGGAGTTTGCACTTCGTGACACTGAAGTACATGAAATCTACTCCGAGAATGTACGTAAGAATTATACTATAACAGTCGCACTACCGAAAAATTATCAAAGAAGTTCACGCAGCTATCCGGTAGTATTCGTACTTGATGGTGACGCCAATTTCGCTCTTACTACCGAGATCGCACGTCCGCTTATGGATGTAGAAGGCTTGACTGAGATGATTATTGTAGGGATCGGGTATGGGGTAGCTCCTGGGGAAGCAGTTTGGATTGCGCGGCGCGAACGTGACTTTACCCCTGTAAGGATGGCTTATTACAAAGAATCTGGCATGACAGGAGGTGCTTTCAAGTTTCTACCGTTTATCAAAGATGAACTCATCCCATTTGTAGAATCTAATTATCGTACAATGCCGGAGGATCGAACCATAATGGGACACTCCCTGGGAGGCCTTTTCGTTCTTTATACGCTTCTTCGTGCGCCTGATATCTTCAACCGATATGCGGCTATGAGTCCTTCTTTGTGGTGAGCCTCTTCCAGTGCTTATGTGCAGTGGTAGGATTGGACAATTTTTATATATGAAGATGAATATGCGCAAAATAATACTGATTTATCTGCTAAACTGTTCATGTCAATAGGAGCACTTGAAGGGTTAGATGCGTTGCAGATGGATGTATCCCATTACGAAAGGTTCTATACGAAACTGGAAAATCGTGATTATGAGAGTCTTGATGTGGAATTGCTGATTATGGACAATGAGACTCATTATTCCAGCCTTCCTGGTGCGATTTCCCGAGCTTTTAAGGTGCTTTTCCCATAGAACCTGCACACTATAATTAGTCAGTAACTTCAATATCTACTGAAACTGCATCAACCCGGGTGCTGGCTGCTGTAACGGTAATAGTCCCGGGTGAACCCATAGTTCTCACCCACACAGCTGTACAACCTCCAGTGAGAGGAACCTTTGCCGGTCCCATGATTTTACCTGGACCTTCAATGCTGAGTTCAAGTGAGTCAGCTATATAGGGGAGATCCCTGCCGAAATTATCTACCAGTCGAAAACTAATTCTTGTCGCATCGTATGTATTTCCAGAAAGAGATAAAGTACTGTCATCGAGAGTAGCCTGCAGCCTCTCAGCATACACCTGACCCCCGGCAAATTGCGTTATAGCAACCTTCTCATTAATACAGGCATCAAACCTAAACGTGGAGTCTTTGGATCCCCATCCACCTAAAATAGCGAAACCAATTTGAGTAAACTCTTTTCGTGATAATTTAAATTTCAGCATCAGAATGAATGCAGTACGTTTTGAGCGGAAAGAAAGGATCCCGCTATTGCTCTGTGCATCCCGAAGAATTTTACGGAATTTATCCTGATCCTTTTTACTAAATGGAAGCTGTTCAAGGCTTTTTCCCAGAAAGTCCATTAAACGAATGGGGGGGTGAGGAAGATGTGGCCATGCTTTATGCTCCGGATAAAATGTATCAATAAGCTCGTCACTGCTGTTATAGACCTTCACGCTTTCACAATTGGTGAATATTTCAATGGGAAAGAGGAAACTTGCATCGCAGTCCCCCTTAGCTACCAGAGATGCAATTTGCATATAGGGCTCTGTCTTTTTTGGATCATTCTGACTTCTGTAGGCAGCCGCTGCATACTTGGGAATTCTAAACATATCCATAACACCGTGATAACAGATTTTGTCCCCGGATCCGAAATCCTTGTGGGTGTTGTAGTCAAATGCACACCAGCCGATAGCCCCGCTGATTGCCGGATCTCCGAGCTGCAGGTTAATCACTCTTGCGTGACGAAGTGCATGCTCCCGAACACGATTCTCTGAATCAAACCGTTTTGTGGGGTACATGTGGCCATTATACTCTGTAACTATATACGGCACACCTTTCTTTCCAATCACTTTATGGGCCGGCTTCAGTACTACCTTACCGCCGCTGTGTATGAAGTCGTTCATGGTGTAGACATCTTCGAGGAGTTCACTATGGGGAAAGCAGCGTACTCCACCGGTTTGACGTGATGGGTCAGCTGCATGTGCAGTTTTATTGGTTGCTGTATAGAAATCATGATTATCCAGAGATTCATTTATACGAACACCCCAAATTATGATAGAGGGATGATTCCAGTCACGTTTTATCATTTCAGTAACCTGCTGATCAGCTGTTTTCTGCCACTCTAAATCACCAATATGCTGCCAGCCGGGAATTTCCTCAAAGACAAGCAGGCCTATCTCATCACACCGATCTAAAAATGCAACGGACTGTGGATAATGGGACGTTCTTACTATATTCAGCCCCAGTTCATATTTGAGAATGTCGGCATCTTTCTGTTGAACTCTGTCAGGCATTGCATATCCAACATAGGGAAAACTCTGATGCCGGTTAAGCCCGATCAGCGGGATTTTTTTTCTGTTCAGATAGAATCCATCCGGTCTGAATTCAGACTCTCTAAAACCAAATGTATAAAGAGTTGAGTCCATTAAGTTACCATCGATTTTAAGTTCTGCTTCAGCAGTATAGAGATGAGGAGTTTCAATATCCCAAACATCAACCCCAGTGAGTTCTTTCAGTGAAAAGGTCTGTTGAGTTGATGTTACACTTCCAACAATATTCTTTAATCGATCGTATAAGATAATGGTAATTTCAGAGGTGTCTGCGTGATCTCCCTGAATGCTTGCGGAGAATGAAATATCCCAGTTCCTGTTATCTTTTTTCTCCGGAAGTATTCGTAAATTCTCAATATATGTAGGATTTACTATGCGAATTGATACGTCACGATAAATTCCGCCATACGTCAGGTAATCAATTACATTTCCAAATGGGGGGATGTCCGTTCTCTCTGTCGAATCAACTTTCACCACAAGAATTTGCTCGTTTCCCGCCCTGATAAAAGGTGTTGCATCGATGGAAAACGGGGTGTATCCACCTTTATGAGATCCGGCGAACTCTCCATTTACAAAAACCTCTGCATACGTCATTACACCGGCAAAATCAATAAAAATCTTTTTATTAGATAACTCGGTATGGTCCATCTGGATTTTTTTCCGATAGCAGGAGATAAACTGATACTCTTCCTCATTAAAACAGTTGTATGGCAGTTCGATATTTGTATGCGGGATATCAACTTCCACAAATTCTTTATCATCAAAAGCTGGCTTTTTATAGGTATCTTTGAAATCGATACTATATTTCCATCCGAAGTTTATAGGTGTTATTTGACGCACATGTATCTCCTGACTTTTGAAATTAATTAAATTGAAATTATTTCGATTATGTATTAGTTGTTACAATGTGTAAAGTGTAAGAAATAGTTTGAAGTGACCCGAAGCGGGTGGGATTGTATCAGTTGGTAATTAATGGGTAGTAAAGAATTAACCCAATAATTTGACCCCAAAAACGAGAATACTTTTTTTGTTCGAATAAATTCTTTGCAGAAATTGGTTTATCGTTTATAAAACCATCCAGGAAAAACCCCTCTATCATCCCAAGTACTGAAGAACTGGTGAAAGAGTTGAAGGAATTACTGTAGTAAAAGGTATATCTGAGTAAATTTGTAATATTATAGATTATTATTTATTGCTTCTTAAATGTGTAACATAGAAGGAAGCTTACTGTTTACTTAGCAAGGGATTGTGAGGGGAAACTCATTTTTTGGGTTTCTTCTATGATATATTTTTGGAGGTATTACATGAAGAAACTAATTACTTTACTTTTGGTTTTGCTTTTTATTGGTTCCAGTGCCATGATTTTTTCCCAGAATAATTATGATTATGCCGACAGGACTGGTCGGGTGAGATTGGGAGCAGATTTTACAATGCCTACATTCTTTATTAGTCTTGACCTTACAGAGTTTCTGGGTGGTCCGACTATCCATTATGGGTTAACGGATACCATCGAATTGAAGGCAACTGTTGCCCCGCTTGTGAGAGTTTCAACGTGGCTCACAGAGGTTGTGCAGGCAGGTACCACCGGAGCTACTTTTGCCGCAATTGGGTTGGTGGAAGTTGGTGCAAGACTTTATTTTAGTCCATATAGAAGGTCAATGTTTTTGGATACAGAACTTGTTGCGGGTTTTATAGCATCGGATTATGACTTTATCAATAATGATGATAGTTTTATGTTCAAAACAGCAGGGTCTGCCTTTGGTGTTTCGGTAGGATATGATTTTGGTGGATATTTATCAGTTGAGGCTGGGGCATATTTAATAACTCCAACATTAGATATCGGAGAAATAGACTTTGGTGAATTTGATATTGATTTTATACCAATACCAAAAGTTTCAGTCACTTATATGTTTTAAACCAGATAATTATTATTGCAGAAGGCGCCATTAGTGATAACTATTCACTGATGGTGCTTTTTTTGTACTCCCTAGGACTCATTCCAACCCGCTTTCGGAACTGACGCGAAAAATAGTTACTGTCGGAAAACCCGGAAGCTTCAGAAACCTGTGATATCGAAAGTCTGGAATGTTTCAAAAGATTCAAGGCATGATCTATTCTCAGCTGTAGATGATACTCAATAGGTGAGCATTGAACGGTTCTGTGGAAAGCCCTGTGCAGGGTACTGGGTGACATATTTGAACGTGCTGATATTTCATCAATTGTTATGGATCGGTCAAGATGAGTCTGAAGGAATGCAAATAATTCTGCCATTCTCATGACCCCCCGTGAACCATCTACATGTACCTGTGTGTAGATTCTGGATAGGTACACAACGAGTTCAATAAAATAGGCTAGTGCAAGGGCGCGGTTTCCATTCGCTGAATCCGTATATACTAATTCAGTATTCAGGCGGGAAATCAACTGTTCACAATACTGCAGCTGATCTCTGCTCAACTGCAGCCTGCTTTCAAATTCATGAATATCTCTGAATTTCGGTTCAACAGTAAATACCGCATGGTACCCGGGCATCTGCTGAATATCAATAAAAACCTGCTTAAGAATTTGCGGTGCAAAAATAATGTTATATAACCGTAAATTGTCTAAATTTTTAAAACCATGACTAAAACCGCTCTCAATTACGAATACATCTCCCGGCATAACGCGGTATTCAGCTCCTTCTGTAAAATGAATACCTGAACCTGAAAGAATTATAACTAACTCAGTAAAGTCGTGGGAATGCAGAGGGAAGGGTACTTGCGGATTTCGTTCAATGACTTTGAGTTTTAGCAGTGTGTCGTCAAAAAAGTCTCTTGAAAGCAGATTTGGTTTTCTCATGAAAGAATAATGCTAAAAAACGATAAAATAATCAAGGATTTATCATGAATCTGAATATAAACTATGATTAAGTATAAATAATGATCCACCCTGGAGGGGAAAATATGAAAGATTTATTTTACGAAAATTCGTATCAGCTTGCACGTGAAGCCTATGCTGAGATAGGTATAGATACAGAGAAAGTGATGGATGACTTAAAGAAAGTACCACTTTCTCTGCATTGCTGGCAGGGAGATGATGTTGGCGGATTTGAGTCACCTGATGCTGAATTGACCGGAGGGGGCATTCAGGTTACGGGAAATTATCCCGGAAAAGCCGGAACAATACATGAATTACGTACTGATATTGAGAAAGTCTACTCACTCATCCCGGGAAAACACCGCTTGAATCTTCATGCCAGTTATGGAGAATTTGGCAACAGCAAAATTGACAGGGATCAGATAGAGCCGTCCCATTTTTCCGGATGGGTTAATTGGGCAAAAGAGCAGGGGACAGGACTTGATTTTAATGCCACCTATTTTTCTCACCCGTTGGCTGAATCAGGATTTACCCTTTCCAGTAAAAATGATGGTATCAGGAATTTTTGGATCGAGCATTCGAAACGTTCCCGGGGGATCGCAGCGTATATAGGGAAAGCACTTGGTACTCCTGCTGTGCACAATATTTGGATTCCTGATGGATTTAAAGATTACCCGGTTGACCGTGCAGGCTATCGGCATATGTTGAAAAACTCTCTTGATGAGATATTTTCTGTAAAATACTCTCCCGATTTTGTAAAAGACGCAGTGGAAACAAAATTATTCGGTATTGGGAGCGAGGCCTTTGTGGTCGGTTCTCATGAATTCTATATGTTCTATGCGGCGTTAAACAATGTTATGGTTTGTCTGGATCTTGGTCATTTTCATCCCACAGAATTGATCGCAGATAAGATATCTTCAGTCATGCTGTTTGCTGATGAGCTGCTGCTGCATGTAAGTCGACCAATGCGATGGGATAGTGATCATGTAGTAGTATTGAATGATGATATCCGTTTTCTTTGTGAGGAGCTTGTCCGTTCCGGAAAACTTGATAAAATCCATATTGGGCTGGATTTCTTTGATGCAACGCTTAACCGTGTAGGTGCCTGGGTTACCGGAGCAAGGGCTACGCTGAAAGGGCTCTTGTCTGCAATGCTGCAGCCAATCGATACCCTTGTTGAATTTGAGACCAGCGGCAACTATTACGGGAGGCTGGCCTTGTCTGAACAATTGAAATCCATGCCTTTTGGTGCTGTCTGGGATATGTACTGTATAAAGAATGGGGTAGTCCCTGAAAGCAAAGTGATTTCCGAAGTGTTTGCTTATGAGCAGACTACTTTACAGAGGAGAAACAAATGAACTTACTAACTGAACTCATATCCCTTTCACGGCGTTACGGTGCAAATCCCGAATTTGTGCTGGCCGGTGGAGGAAATACTTCGCTAAAGGACGAAAATGTACTCTATGTGAAAGCATCAGGACATACTCTTGCAGCAATTGACCGGCAGGGTTTTGTGGCGATGGATCAGCAGAAGCTGCAGGCTGTCTGGGTAAAAGAATACCCGGCAGATCCGGATCAGCGTGAGAATGCTGTTCTTGCAGATATGATGAATGCCAGACTGGATGGAGAAACTGCACGTCCCAGTGTAGAGGCGCTTTTACACAGTCTGCTTCCGCAAAAATATGTAGTACATTTACATCCTGCACTGGTGAATGGTTTGACTTGTGCGGTAAAAGGGGAGGAGTACGCTGATAAGATATTTGGTAAGAGAGCCTTGTGGATTCCGCTTGTTAATCCCGGGTATATACTTGCAAAAACAGTTCGTGACAAACTGCTGAAATATAAGGGGCAGTTTGGGGTAGCCCCTGAATTTATCCTGCTTCAAAATCATGGGATTTTTGTGGGAGCCGATACTCCTGAATCTATTGATACGATCTACGATTCAGTAATGGGAACGCTGCAGCAGCAGCTAATTAGAAAACCGGAAAAGGGAGATCTTTCTATTATTGCAGATCGTCGGCTTGCAATTGAGGAATCTCTCTCTTCTCTTGCAGGAAATACTTCACGTGAAATATATTCATGCAGCAGTAAAGAGCTTGCATTGAGATTAAGGGATTGGAATAACTTTATCCCGGTCAGCTCTGCCTTTACGCCGGATCATATAGTATATAGCGGGTTTAAGCCGCTTTGGGTTCCGGAATCTGTTTTTTCCGGGGATGTAAAACAGGAAATACATGCACTGGTTGAGGATTTTAGAGATCAGCATAATTGTGAGCCTAAAACAATAGCCGTCCAGAATACCGGTATTTTTACCTACAACGAAAACGCACTGGTCCTATTTCTTGATACGGTTCAGGTTGCCGCATATACAGAATCTTTTGGCGGATATCTCTATATGACTGATGAGCAGATTGATTTTATCAGGACCTGGGAAGTTGAAAAATACCGGGCAGAGGTATTAAAATCTAAATAAAAATGCAGGAGAGAGTTTACATTGTACAATATATTTTGGTGTGGTATTCTTTTATCTAATGAAAATACGAACTAAGCTTGTTCTCTTATCAATAATATTTATCATTGGTATTTTTTCCGTTATTGGATTGGCTGTTCAAACCTGGAAACGTCTTGATAATATCAACAAATATATTGATAACGGGATAGAACTGCAGGTAAAATCCCGTGATGTCCAGAGTCTCATGAAAGATATGGTATTTGACCTTTTTGTTCCGAAGATTTATGGACAATTAAAGTCTTTTACCTACTCTCCAAGATCCATCGTAACCATTAGACAGTGGAAAAGCTCTGTATATACTTATCAGGATGCTTTTTTCAAATTTATGGCAGCCAAAGAAATTTTGGATATTCAGAATCGGGAACTGCTGGATCAATTTGAGACTGCTCAAACAATGCATGAAAAGGCAATGGGGAGACTTGAGCTGCTTGATGAATCAATAACAATGATAAAAGATCAATTAGGGCAGCTGGATGATGAGAAACGTTACAACGAAATACTTGGGGAAGATACGTTTATTCCATTTTTTGAGGAGTTTCGTGATACATCCTACTATTTTGTCAGCAGTTTTGAGAGTTTTATGAACTATTTTATCAAAATGTTCAGAGAAAATGGAGAGAATCTCCGCAGAGAGATATTAGTACTTTTTATCACACTTGCATTTCTCATCGCCATAGTAGGAATCATTACATCTCTGGTAATATCAAGAGATTTCTTATGGAAATTACAGCACGTTGAACAAGCTTTACGACGGGTTTCAAAAGGAGATTTTTCCGCCAGAATGCATATCAATTCTCATGATGAATTTGGCTATCTTTCTGATCAATTTAATGAGTTGACGAGCGATTTAAAACAGAATACAGAAAATATATTAACCCTTACCCGTGATGTTGGAAGCTCCATATCAGAAAGCACCAGCCTTGATGATCTACTTAAAATCGTGGTGAATACCATAGTTATGGAAAAAACTGCTGATGCTGCTCTGATATATCTTATGGAAGCTGACCCTGATCATGTAGGAGGCCGCAAACTCAAGTTGCAGGCTTTTGAAGGAGTTTTTTCTGAGGATTTATATTCCGGATTGTTGGAAATTGCTGAGGAAACATTTGAGAATGAGAATATACTTCTCCTGTCAAATGAGAAAGATAGTAATAAGCTGTCAGATTTGGGACTTAGTTCGATGCTGGCGATTCCTCTTCGTATAGAGAAAGAGATTGTGAGTATAATCATTATGATTAAGATTGAGGGGCAGCCAGCCTTTACCGACCTTGGAGTTACCAGATTAACAACATTTGCAGAGTATTCCGCACTCACACTGGATAATCACTTTAAATACTCTGAACTAATAGGCAAGGGGGAGGCGGAGTTTCAGGCACTGCAGTCACAGGTTCAGCCGCACTTTATTTATAACATTCTTAATGGTTTTATTGGACTCAATAGAATTGGTGCTAAGGAAGATCTGGAAAAAGCAATTCTCTCATTAAAGGATATGCTGAGATACATTCAGGATTCACGTAAGTGGACTACCATTGGAGAGGAATTTGGTTTCGTTGAGACCTATTGTAAACTGCAAAAACTTAGATTCGATGAGAGGTTAACCTATAAACTGGATGTTAACACGGCATTAAAAGATTTTCGAATTCCCAGACTGATTTTACAACCAATTGTTGAGAATGCGGTTATTCATGGCCTTGAACCGGTAAAGGGGCAAACCGGATATCTTGAAATCTCAGCCTTTTATACATTAGAGGATGGGAAGAAAATCATAAATATAGTCACGAAGGATAATGGAGTTGGATTTGAGCTGGATTCTCTTGCTGAACTTGAGCATATAGGTATTGGGAATGTGAAAAAACGTCTTAAATATGCATTTCCAAATGCGCTTTTCAATATTAAAAGTACGCCGGATTCCGGAACAGAAGTAAGGATTTCTCTTTATGAAAATCATTCTGGCTGATGATGAACGTCTGGTTAGACTGGGACTCCAGAATATGCTTGAAGAGTTGGAACGTGGTGGTATAATCAATAATTTATCCATCATACATGCTGCAAATGGTGATGAGCTTCAGGAATTGATCCGAACATTCAAACCACATGTGGCTTTTGTCGATATCCAAATGCCGGGTAAAAATGGCCTTGAAGTTATTGAAAAAGAAAATCATAACCACCCGGAAATCTATTGGGTGATTCTGACAGGGTTTGCACAATTTTCCTATGCTAAAAAATCTATTGAGCTTGGTATATCTGAATATATTGTGAAACCAGCATCAATTTCAGATATAAAAAAGGTGGTAGAAACAGTATATAAACAAAGAAATGACATAATCCGACGCAATATTGAATCATTTGAGAATCGGATTAGAGCTGTTCTTCACAATACTCTTTCCAATGAATTTGATCCCTGGTTTCGTAAATTTCGATACGAAGGCTGTATAGTTGTCATAGATTCGGTTAAGTCTGATGCTGTGTCAATTGAGGATAAAAGGGATTTTTACCTGGCTGTAAAAAAAGTTCTTCCTGATTGGAGCATTTGCGACAAAGGATATGATTGCAACTTTGCCATTAATGGTACTAATGATGGAAATCTTCTTATTTCAATTGCTTACAAACATGATCCAATCCCTAAAGGCAGCAACCTGCTGGATGTATTCATGACTGATATCAGGGAACTGGCAGCTTCCAGCCCATCAATAATTACACTTTTCCCTATTTCTGACTCTGAGAATCTCCATATCTTCATGGAAAAAATAGTGAGCATAGAGAGGGTTTCCGGTATTCGTTTTATGAGTGGATTGAGAAAAATCCTGCAAATTTCACAAGATCATACCGGAGAAATTTATCATAGTTATGACGTTAACAAAGATCCTGTTAGTAAGGAAATATTTACAGCCTGCAGAGAACTGGATAATTTGGTTGAGAGTCTCAGGAATCCTGAAATTCCCTTCATTTACACAGATTTACAAAAACTCAGGCGCTTAACAAAATTTATTGCAAAACGGTTCACTCCTGAGAAATTAACGGAATATTTTTCTCTTTGTCTAATTGATATATGGGATTCATCCACTGAAATTGAAAAAATAATCGATGAGGCAATATCTTTTATACAAAATAAAATTAAGTTGCAGGATGGGGATAGTGTCTCACAAATACGTATTGGACATGTCAGGCAGGCTGTTCAGATTATAAATGAAAAATACTATACCGAAATAGGTGTTGCCCAGATAGCCGATGAATTAGGTCTTACCCCCAATTATTTGTCAACCGAGTTTAAAAGACATATGAGCAGCAGTTTTACTGAGTATATAACATCATTACGTATGAAAAATGCGCTTACTTTACTTCATCAAACAGGGATGACTGTGAAAAAAGCAGCTTCACTATTAGGTTATGTAAGCAGCAGACACTTTTCCAGAGTGTTTTATGATGCACATGGTATTAAACCTTCTGAATATATTGCTAATCAGAGAAATTAGTACTTAAATTGTAGTTATTCTCACTCACGGAAAGTTCAAAACTTATGGTAGCATTAATCATCAAGAAAACATTATAGGAGAAAAAGAATGAAAAAGAAATTAGTGCTTATGGGTCTTGTTTTATTACTGGCATTTTCCGGTCTGGTCTTTGCTCAAGGTGCACAGGAAACACCTGCGGGAAACAAAGATCTGAAAATTGTACTGTTGGTGAAAAGTCTGGGTAACGGATTTTTTGAAGCAGTAGCTGATGGTGGTGTGGAAGCAGCAGCTGAGTTGGGTAATGTTGAATCAATCTACATGGGTCCCTCTGCCTCAACAGCAGAAGGCCAAATTGAGATTATCGAATCACTTATTGCCCAGAAAGTTGACGGTATAGCTATTTCTGCAAATGATAGAGATGCTCTTATACCTGTTGCAAAAAAAGCAATGAAAGCCGGAATAAAAGTTATCTCTTTTGATTCAGGTATCGCTGTTGGTGGAAGAATCGTTGATTTAGCTCCCTCTGATGAAGAACTTATTGGTAGACAACAGGTTCAACTTATTGCTGAACTCTGTAATTACAAAGGTCAGATAGGAGTTGTTTCTGCAACATCACAGGCAACAAACCAGAATGCATGGATTGGATGGATGAAAGAAGAAATCATGAAACCTGAGTATAAAAATATGAAACTGGTTGAAGTAACTTATGGTGATGATGCTGCGGATAAGAGCTATCGCGAAGCAGTGGGCCTCATGCAGAAATATCCTGATCTTGCCGGAATCATTTCACCTACCACAATCGGAGTACTTGCTTCTGCAAAGGCAATTGAAGATGAGGGCAAGAAAGGTATTGTTCAGCTTACCGGGCTTGGACTTCCTTCAGAAATGCAGCATTACGTAGAAAACGGTACTTGCGGCCAAATGGCACTCTGGAATCCAATTGATCTTGGTTATACATCAACCTTTATCCTGGAAGCTCTTATTACTGGTGCAGTAGCCGGAAATGAAGGCGATGTTGTCGACTGCGGTAGAATGGGAAATGTTGTTATAGGTAAAGATGGAAACTCAATTATGGGTACACCATTTGTCTTCAATGCTGAAAATATTGCAATATTTGCAGTAATGTTCTAAGTAAGGACAAAAAAATATACTATTATTACAGGTATAAAATAAGGAAGACAGACCTTCAGCCAACTTGGGTTGCTGGTCTGTTTTTTCATAAAAATCTTTGGAATGAGGAGGATGTCTGTTTTGAAGCCGATATTGGAAATTAAACAGGTAACAAAATATTTCCCCGGAATCAAAGCTCTTGATGGAGTCCATTTAACCGTACGGTCGGGAGAAGTCCATGCTTTGATAGGAGAAAACGGTGCGGGAAAATCAACTTTAGTAAAAATTCTTACTGGTGTTTATTTTCTCACAAGCGGTGAAGTAGAACTAAATGGTAAAGCAATAGATTTTAAGAATGCGATAGAGGCTCAGGAAGCCGGGATAGCAGCTATACATCAGGAAGCGTCGATGTTTCCGGAACTCTCAGTAACAGAAAATATATTCATGGGACATCACTTGCGGCACAGAAAAACAAATAGAATTGATTGGAAAGCAATGAAAAATGAGACCAGGAAACTTCTGGATAAAATGGAGCTGTCTATAAATCCTGATACTTTGGTTAAAAATCTTGGAGTTGCGCAGCGCCATATGGTGGAAATAGCGAAGGCTCTTTCACTAGATGCTCAGGTGGTAATAATGGATGAACCAACTTCTGCATTAACCATGCGTGAAGTTGATGATTTATATAAAATAGTACGGCAACTGAAACAGCAGGGGAAAGCGATAATTTTTATATCCCATAAGTTTGAGGAAATCTTTACTATTTGTGATTATTACACGGTGCTCAGGGATGGCAAATATATAGGAGAGGGAAAAGTTTCCGAGGCGACGGTGAATGAAATTATCAGGATGATGGTTGGACGAAGTCTGAATCAGCTTTTCCCCAAGCTTGATACTGCCGTTGGGAAAGTAATTCTTGAGGTAAAAGAGCTGACACAATTGGGTTTTTTCAAGGATGTTTCTTTTTCCTTAAAAAGTGGGGAAATACTTGGTTTTTTCGGACTTATCGGGGCCGGGAGAAGTGAAGTTATGAGAACCATTTTTGGGATTGATTCTTATTCAATGGGGAAGATATTTCTTAATAATCAGGAATTAAAAATAAAGAACCCAAAGCATGCAATGCAGCATGGAATAGCCTTTGTTCCCGAAGACAGACAAACTCAGGGAATTATCCTTGAAATGAGTCTTTCCAAGAATATAACTCTTCCACAAATAGACACAATGAATCGATTTTCGATCACAAATAGAAATAGAGAGTTTACCGTAACTGACAAATTCGGCACGATGATGGAAATACGGGCAGCAGGTTGGGGTGTTGATGCTGATACACTTTCGGGTGGAAATCAACAGAAAGTGGTGTTGGCAAAATGGCTTGCTACAAATCCAAAAATATTAATTTTAGATGAGCCTACCAAAGGCATTGATGTTGCGACAAAAGCTGCTGTTCATCAATTTATTACGGATATGGCAGCAAAGGGGCTTGCTGTAATTTTGGTCTCCTCTGAACTTCCCGAAGTCCTGGGAATGTCGGATCGTATTATAGTGATGCATGAAGGTCGGGTAACTGCAGAATTCTTAAGGGAAGAGGCCGATTCAGATGTAATCATGAAAGCAGCTACAGGCCATAAAGCACTTTCAGGGGAGTTGTCCTATGAATAAGCATCTTCCTGAAAAAATAAAGAATCTATTCCAAAAGAGAGAAGTGAGTTTAATTTTACTTATAATTGCACTGCTGTTTTTTGTATCTCTGCGGGCTGAAAGATTTTTAACCGGCGGGAATATTGCAAGAATCGTTAATGATACATCAATTTTAATAATGGTTTCTATTGGTCAGTTTTTTGTGATTCTAACGGGAGGAATAGACCTCTCAGTTGGTTCATCAATAGCTTTTTCCGGAATGGCAGCAGCATTGATAAATCAGGCATATCCCGGAATACCAGCTATGATAATCCTGTTAATTGGTGTTTTAGTTGGAACTTTGTTAGGTATGATAAATGGTATGCTGGTTGCTTATGGTAAGGTTCCCCCGATTATCACAACTTTAGGAACTATGAGTATTTTCCGTGGTTTGACTTTTGTAATAAGCAAGGGGCAGTGGGTGACAGCTCATGAATTGACTGATTCCTATATGAATTTACCCCATGGAAATTTGTTGGGGGTCTCCAATCTGATATGGTGGGCAGTTCTTATAAGCGCGATTATGCTCTATATAAGTAAATACACCAGAAGCGGTCGGGAAATATATGCAATTGGCGGGAATAAAACTGCAGCTAAATTTGTAGGGGTAAGTGAAAAGAAAATTCAATTCCTGATATTTACAATTAGTGGAATGCTGAGCGGAATCTCTGGAGTGATGTGGACTGCAAGGTATGCAGCTGCCGTAAATGAAACTGCAATGGGTTTTGAGCTTCAGACCGTTGCTGCCTGTGTGATTGGCGGAGTGAGTATTGCCGGAGGTTCCGGGGCGATCCCGGGAGTTATTTTGGGAGCCCTTTTTCTCGGGATAATAAACAATGCATTGCCGGTTATCAATTTATCACCCTTTTACCAGATTTTTATACAAGGATTTATCGTTTTATTTGCCATGCTGGTGAACACACTGGCAGAAAAGAGAAATGAAAAATTATTATTAAACAGGAGGCGACAGTAATGCCGGAGCAGAAAAAAACACTAGTGAGTTCGTCCCGTCTAATAAATGAAAACAATATTAAGGAGAGATTGATAATTTTTTCCACTAAGTGGGAAGTCCTTTTATGCATGTTATTACTTATCGAGGTGCTGGTTTTCTCAAATCTCACCCCCTATTTTCTGGACTATTTTAATATGATGAATGCAACTTTTACCTTTATGGAAAAAGCCATTATGGCACTGCCTATGATTTTTGTCATAATGAGTGGAGACATCGATATTTCAGTTGCTTCTATAATTGCACTTTCATCCTTTGCAATGGGTAATGCGGCCTCTCATGGTGCAGGGGGAGCTGAGTTGGTAGTTATTGGTTTGGTAGTTGGAGTTGCTGCCGGGATATTTAACGGATTTTTTGTAACAAAGATGAAAATGCCGGCTATTGCTGTAACACTTGCCACACAATCACTTTTTAGAGGTATTTCACAAGCTGTCCTGGAGGATCAGGCATATACAAAATATCCGGCAAGTTTTGCCTACTTTGGACAGGGTTATTTAGGTAATACAATTATTCCTTTTGAACTTATCATCTTTATTGTTCTTGCTGCAGTCCTGGGGTTTGTACTACATAAAACCACCTATGGAAGAAAACTCTATGCTATAGGAAATTCTCATGAAGCTGCCAGGTTTTCCGGAATATCAGTTGATCGGGTGAGATTTACAAATTTTGTTCTGAATGGACTTTTTTGTGGAATTGCCGCTGTCCTCCTCACTTCAAGAATAGGGAGTACACGCCCGAATATTGCATTAGGGTGGGATATGGAAGTAATTACTCTGGTTGTACTAGGTGGTGTAGCAATTACTGGCGGAAAAGGGAATATGCTGGGAGTTATAGTTGCAGTATTCTTGTTGGGATACCTAAAGTTTGGTATGGGGTTAATGAATTTTTCTGGAAAGATAATGATTATAACCACAGGAATACTATTGATCATTGCGGTATTACTACCAAATTTTCTTGATCTTGTTAAAGCAAAAAGAAAGTTGCGTAAACAGTTATCTTTAAATCCGGAGTAGCGGTTCCAGGCAATAATACATTCTAACAGTAAGGTGAATAAAATATGGTACGAAAAGCGTTCAAAATGAAATTAAAACCGGGATTTCGGGATGAGTACGAAAAACGGCATAATGAGATATGGCCGGAATTGAAAAAACTTCTCAACGAAGCAGGAGTTTCAGAATATTCAATTTTTTTTGATAATGAAACAAATACATTATTTGCTTTTCAGAAATCTGCAGGTTTCGACGGCTCACAAAATCTAGGCAGCAACGAAATTGTGAAAAAATGGTGGGCTTTTATGGCAGATATTATGGAGACAAATCCTGATAATTCACCTGTTACAACAGAGTTGCCGGAATTATTTTATTTACCATAAAACTGAGCAAAACTATACAAAACACAATTATTCTGATATTTTAATCCCCATGCTAACACTATACTTTACCCGCCATGCAGAGAGCACGGCGAATGCAGCAGAAGTACTTGCTTCACAGATGACTTAGGAACTGTTAATAAATAACCTAAGCAAAAGTCTCAGATGGTGAGATACAGTAGTTCCATTCCCCATGGAATTCGTTTCGGTTGATGTTTAGCTCTTCGAGTTCCTCTTCAGATACTTTGATCCCCTTCTCATACTCGTTGGTATCAAGACCACAGCTTACCTTAAGACCACCCTTGGTTGTGGTGGCACCGATGAGACTGATGATAACAGCAAGGGATACCAAGGGACGACCTCTCCAGTTCTTGCTTATATGGCTGAACATGCGGTGCTCGATCTTGTTCCATTTCGAGGTTCCGGGAGGGAGGTGTGAGACATGGATCTCCAACCCTGTCTCATTGGACAGCTTCTGCAATGAGATCTTCCACAGCTTGTTCCTGCTGCCATTGCTGCCACCTCCGTCAGCGGTTATGTAGAGCCTATTTGCCCCATGGTACTTGAGGCAACCCATCTCATCCCACCACCTCCTGATGCTCTGTGCCGCAAACCTTGCCGTGTCTGAGCTGATGCCTACATTCACATATCCCTCGTTCTTTCCCACGTCATAGATGCCATAGGGACTGACCTTGCCAAGCCCCAAAAGGGGGAAGTCATGGTCAAGCACCGCAGGGGAATTCCCCTTTGGGGCATACTCAACCCCATTGTTCTTGAAATTCCCCACATTTTCCTTTTTCTTTGTATCCACTGATATTACCGGCTGGCCTGCTTCCAGAAAGGATTTGGACAGGGCATTGATATGGAGGAACTGCTCATCCCTGTCCACATGGGGTTCCCCCACCTGAAGGCATTTCTGGTTCAGCTGGAGACTATAGCCTAGCTCCTCAAGAAGGTCCCCTACCTTGACGTGGCTGATATGGTACCCTTGCCTGTCCAACTCTGTCTGGAGGTTTCTGAGGCTCTTGGTGGTCCAGCACAGGGGATTTTCTGGGTTTCCGATCGTTGACCCCGAAACCAGTGCCTCCAGGGCAACGAGGATGCCCGGGTTGCTCTCCTTCACGCCCTTTCTCCCACCCCCGGCAGAACGTACCCGTCCTGTTTCTTTAGCACTAGGCTTTGCTTTGGGGTCAGTAATCGCTACAGCGGCTTCCTTCACCCCAAGGGTGATAGTTGAGCGGGAAGCCCCGGTAAGACGGCTTATAGCCTGTATGCCCCCGTGTCCAAGCGCTGTGGCCTCAATGCCCAGAAACTTGCGCCTTTGGCTCTCCGAAAGCAGGGGGACGACCTTGGATATCCTGTTTATTGTTGTCTTATCAATCATAGAAAAAGTATATCATATCAGTCCAATATATGCAATATATGTATTAGTTATTTATTAACAGTTCCTTATCCTCTTTCCGGGAAGGGGAAAAAGGCTGCAGAGGTTGTCGCTGAGGACTTTCAAAAGAATATACTTGAAAACAGAACAATTGACAGGTTGATAGTCTCTCCTCTTGTACGAGCAACGGAAACTGCTGAACCCTTTTCCCGCACCCTATCGGTTCCCGTTGAGCATGAACCAAGACTTATGGAGCAGCATATAGGCAGGTTCAGCGGCATGAAATATTCAGAGCTAAACCATCAGCCGGATTACGAACATCGAAAAGATAAACGATGGAATTGGGTTCCTGAGGGAGACGGTGAATCGTATGAGATGATAGCAGAAAGGGTAAAGTCTTTTTTTACTGATGTTGAGAAAGATTATGCATCAATTTTACATTCATCCTCAAACCATAAAACATTTCTCTGCATCACGCACGGAGTAACCCTTAGGTTGATATACGGACTGCTGGAAAATAGTCTGCCTGAGTATCCTTCATGGCTTGCACATAACGGGGAAGTGTGGGAAGTATCATTCAAGGGAGTTGGAATCAATCACAACATAGTACGGCATTTTCCCGGGGATAGTGATAAAACACTGCACCGGGCATAAGTTACTTAACTTGTAAATCAGGGAACAATCGAGAATCAGCAGCAAGACACTGCAGGTTTTGATAGAGGATGTCAGCAGTTCTTGATAAGCGTTTTACATCATTTGAACCAGTCATTACGGCTACTGAATACCCTGCTTTTCCTTTTTTTGCAAACTTCATATCTACGGGAGCATCTCCCACAACCACAACTTCCTCTGGTTTTAAAGAGAAATTCATACAGAATGCATTAAGGGCTTCCGGGTTCGGTTTTTTTGAAAGATTGTCATCAAAGGTACTAATGAAGTCAACATATTCTTCAATTCCCAGGTGTTCCAGACATATTTTGGTACTTTGTGTATTATCACTGGTTACGATACCTATTTTATAGCCGCCTTTTTTAAACTTTTCAAAAAGTTCATGTATGGAATCTCCCGGGTTAATTTTTATCAATGCATCTTTTATGAGATGGTGAGAATCGAAGTATCCTATTTTAATACTGGAAACCAGCTTTTTAAAGGAAAGTTTATGCCGAAGACAGAAAAAGAAGATCCTGCTGAGCATAAAAAATTTATTAGACATAAAAACAAGACCGTTAGCGTCCATACAGTCAGTTCCTACACCAAGCATACTAAGGAATTGTGTACGGATTTCATTTTTGTTATCACGCTGCAAATCCAGAAGTGCTTTATCGGTAAATTCCGTTATGACCGGACCCCATACGCTAAAGTAGTCAAAAAGAGTTCCATCTTTATCAAATATTATTCCCTTATAATCCATAGGGCATAGTAGCAGAAAGAGAAGTTTGATGCTACTGGAAATAAATATAGCAGTAAACATCGCATTAACAGTAGCTAAGCCAAAAAAACGAACAATTGTTGTTAATTTTGACATTCTACGATATGATTGTAGAGAAAAGGAATCAATTTCAAAAATCTTAAATTAAATCTATGATTTAATTCGATTTTCTATGAAATTGTCTTCTGAAGTTTTTGGATAAAAGCAGTTGGCATGTTGTAATACAATAAATTTACTATATCCAAAAACTTCTGACCAAAAGGGAACACTTTTAAAATTAATAATTTTAAAAGCGCCTCAAGTAATAAAAGATTCTATTGGGATGAGAATACTATGTCAGAACAGAAATCAGTACAGTCGAATCTAAGGGTTATTAACGGGTTTTTTACTTTTGCAAGACATACTTACGGCAGAGTTCTCAGATTACTGTATAAAATGACAGTTTCCAAAAGTGAGGCAATAACCAATTTGGAGCCTCCATATATCATCCTCTCAAATCATGTAAATACTTTTGACCCCATATTAATATCAGTAATGTATGATAAACCAATACAGTGGGTTGCAGGGGATACACTTTTCAGGAATCCGGTTCTCGGATATATGTTAAAAAGGGTTGTCGGCTCAATAGCAAAATCTAAATCACGTTCTGATTATAACACTATTAAGCAAATAACCTACGCAATCAGGAAAAACAAAGGCATAGTTGGATTGTTTCCGGAAGGTCAGAGAACGTGGGATGGTATTACTCTTCCACTCTTCTACTCAACAGCTAAATTAATATGCATGCTTAAAGTTCCTATTGTTATCTGTATTCTTGAAGGCGGGTATCAAACTCTGCCGAGATGGTCGAACAAACGAAGACCCGGGAAACTGGTTCTTTCGTTTAAAGACCCTATAATGCCCGAAACCTATGCCGGGAAAAGTGTGGATGATATTTATGCCATGATTACTGACGCATTAAACTTTGATGCACATGAGTTTCAGAAAACTCATAAAATTAGGTTTAAAGGAAGGAGAAGGGCAGAACATCTGGAACATGTCCTCTATATTTGTCCATCCTGCGGCAGTGTTGTTACAATGGTGTCGAAAAAGCATAACCTAACATGTTCCCATTGCAAACTTGAAGTTCATATGGACGAGTACGGTTTTCTCAGTTCAGAGGGAGAAGGGTTTAATTTTACCACCATTGCTGATTGGAACAGCTGGCAATTGAATGAGATAGACAATAGAATTCGTTCAGGGTACTGGGCCAACGGGAAACCTATATTTTTCGGAGATACTGCGAAGTTCGGCAGTGGATATCGGGAACAGCCGCTTACCTATTTTGGGGATGCTGAAGTAACCCTGGATATAAAGGGTATAACGGTAAAACAGGGTGAAAAAAACTATGAGTTTACCTATGACAAACTGGAATCAGTAAATGTTGCATTCCAGCGAATCTTTGAATTTTATTATGAAAATACCTTGTATCGACTTAAGTTCCCGCCGCCAAGAAGTTCAGCGTATAAATATTTATCCATGATTGACCGCATCCAGAAGGTGCTGTTTACCAATACAGAATTAACAGATAATCAGGATAATACCTTAAGGGGGTAAAATGAGTTTTAACTGGACGTATATTATTCATCTGGGCATACTATCGTGTTCTTTACTTATTGCTACTTTAATTAGGTCACGTGTTAGATTTTTCCAAAAATTTCTGATACCAAATGCCTTAACAGCCGGGTTTCTTCTACTGATATTCTATAACTATATAGCCCCGGCAATAGCACTTGAGACCGATTTCCTTGGTGAGCTTGTGTATCACCTTCTAAACTTGTCGTTTATAGCAATGACGTTGAGAAAAACACAGAAAGTACCCAAATCGGTACGGCAAAGAATTTTTCCTACATCGGTGGGGGTTCTTTCACAGTATGCAATTCAATGTGTATTAGGTCTGCTGATTACCTTCCTGCTGATATCAACGGTTATGCCTGATCTGTTTCCTGCAATCGGCTTTTCACTCCCTCTTGGATTTGTTCTGGGGCCGGGACAGTCGTATGCAATCGGCAGCGGTTGGGAAGCTTTGGGCTTTGCCGGTGCGGGATCCACTGGACTGACATTTGCTGCAATCGGGTTTCTTTTTGGCTGTTTCGGTGGTGTTTTCATGATTAACTGGGGTCTGCGAAAAGGCTGGATTAGTGAAGAAGAGATCAAGAAAATCAGAGATAAAGGCGTAAGAAGCGGAGTTCTGGGAAGAAAAAACAAGAACCCGGAAGGTTCAAAACTTTCAACAGAAACGGAAGCCATTGATTCAATGACATTTAATGGAGCGTTTGTTTTTGGCACCTATCTCCTGAGTTACGGATTGCTCACATTACTCACACTGCTGCTGGGATTAGCTGGAGATTTGGGTAAGGAGTTAGCGATAAATCTTTGGGGAATAAACTTTATATTCTCAGCTATGACTGCAATGCTGGTTAAAGAGATTCTAAAAAAACTGAAGATACACTATGTCGTAGATAATGGAACTATGAACAGAATATCGGGAATATCTGTTGACCTGATGGTTACAGCCTCTATTGCATCTATTTCAATCATCGTAGTTGCACAGTATTGGCTTCCTATAACTATCCTCTGTTCGGTTGCAGGTGTAATGGCATTTTTTACTATACCCTGGATATGTTCAAGAATGTTTGTTGATCATCAGTTCCACCGCGCTTTAGTTATTTTTGGTGCATCAACCGGAACTATGCCAACTGGTCTTGCGCTCCTGCGGGTAATAGATCCGGAATTTGAGACTCCTGTAGCATCAGATTATATGTATGCATCAGGAATTACATTTCTTTTAGCTATACCCTTAATATTATCAATCAACCTGCCTGCTTACAGTGTCAGCAAAGATAATCCTTCATTATTCTGGCTGGCAGTACTGGTAAGTATAGGGTATTTACTCTTTGTAACAATTGCTTTTATCATCATTTCACGAAGGCGATCCCTTTCACAGGCAAAACATATATGGTTTAGACCAGAAAGACACCGAAGCAAAGAGAGTGCACGGTAGCCTATGGAATTATATGAATCAGTGCTTGATGCCGCAGTTAAATTGCGGAAGGATATATCCAAACTGCAGTTCCGCGAAGAGAGGAAATGGATCTATAATCCTCTTGAATATGCCTGGGAGCCCTATAAACAGTATGTAAAGTGGTATGGGAATTCCAGAAAGAAAGTCTTGTTTCTCGGTATGAATCCAGGACCATGGGGGATGGCACAGACAGGTATCCCCTTTGGTGAGATTGGTGCGGTGTCCGATTGGTTGAGAATTGATGCACCTATCAATAAACCTCAAAAGGAACATCCTAAACGTCCTGTTGCAGGGTATGAATGCAATAGAAGTGAGGTTAGCGGGAGACGTCTTTGGGGATTAATGGTTAATAAGTTTACTACTCCCAAAATTTTTTTTACTGAAAATTTTGTTCTCAATTACTGCCCTTTGGTCTTCATGGAAGAGTCTGGAAAAAACCTGACCCCGGATAAATTGTCAAAAGAAGAGCGTGAGCCTTTGGATGCACTTTGTGATGCACACTTGAAAACGATTATTGAACTGTTGAAACCGGAATTTCTTGTGGGAGTAGGTAAGTATGCTGAAAAGAAATTTTCCCTGGTGGTCTCACGGTTTACAGAAGATCAAAAAAAGAAATTGAGAATTGTTTCGGTGCTGCATCCCAGTCCGGCCAGCCCGGCTGCGAACAGGGGATGGGAAGCGGCTGCGGAAAAGCAGCTTAAAGAGGCCGCTGTATGGGGTTAACCTGAAAAAAGTTAAATAACTGAGGATCTTTCAAAATTATTTAATTTGAAAGATTTACATATTAGCCAGAAGTTTTTGGAAACATGTAATCATATATAATGTATATGTTTAGAGTCTATTTTCCAAAAACTTCAAATCCATGTACTCATGGATCTAGGGAACTTTTCTAGAAAATCGATTCAACCTTCGGTTGAATTTAGATT
>JABMQR010000238.1 GCA_013202335.1 Bacteroidota bacterium | reverse complement strand
TATATTCTTATTTTTTCTTGTGTCTATTCTTTCTCAGTTTCTTTTTTCTTTTGTGTGTTGCAATTTTATGTCTTTTTCTTTTCTTACCACAAGGCACTATAGAGCTCCTTACATTTTTCAAATTCTGCATTATTATGCCGATTAACAGGATATAGGTCAAGGGAAATAGCCAACTTTATTGTAAATTATCCTATGCCGTTCTATAATTCTTATATAAGTTTGATAGCCATCAGGCAGCAGTACGAAAACAGCAAAGGAAAGTAAATGAATGTACTAATATTTGGTCTCGGGAACCACGGTGGCGGAGCCGGTGCTGCTGAATATTTTTGTAAAACAGGATATAATGTTACTGTAACAGATCTTAGATCTAAAGCCGATCTCAGAAAATCACTTATAAAACTTGCTCAGTTACCTATTTCATACCGTTTAGATGGGCATACGCCTGAGGATATAGAAAAAGCTGATTTAATTATAAAAAACCCGGCTGTATCACCAGATAATAGTTTCTTACTGCATCACACAAATATCCAAAGTGATCTTTCCTATACACTTCCTTTGTTTGATATACCTATAATAGCAGTTACCGGAACAAAAGGAAAATCAACAGCCTCAGCCTCTATCGCATCAGCTCTGGAGTATTTTGGCTGGAAAACATTTTTAATGGGTAATATTGGGATATCTCCTTTCCAGGTATTATCTAAAACAATAAAACTATCCCAGAAAGATAAAATTAAATCGATAATCATACTTGAATTATCTTCATGGCAGTTGAGAGATCTGAATAGATATAGACCCAAACATACCAACTTTACCTACTTTTCAATGGCGGTCATTACTTCCCTTTTCCCTGACCACCTTAATACTTACACGAGCTATACAGATTATGTTTCCGACAAGATGTTGATTTTCTCGTTTCTTAAACAGGGTGGAATTACCGTAATTCCTGAGAATGTTGAACCTGAGTTAGATATTAGGGATATTATTTTAAAGAAAAAATCTATTTTCACCACAAACAAAATTGTCGATCAATCAGGGGTACAATTTGAAACGATCAGCATACGAAAAGACCTGATTCCTGCTTCTGCAGTATGCATAAACAGAGGATACTCTATTCAGGATACTGTTACCGCATTACATAAATTCCCCGGACTTCCTCATCGGCGTGAAATTTTAAGAATTATTAATGGAGTTACATATATAAACGATTCTGCAGCAACAGTCCCGGAATCTATTAGTTACTGTATTGATAACTTCGAGGGAAAAATTCATCTCATTAGCGGGGGAACTGATAAAAAACTGGAAACAGAGACATTTATGTCTGCTTATAAAAAAGCCACTTCTTTACACTTGCTGGGAGGGAGTCTGACAGATGAGCTATTACCATTGTTACTAAAATCAACTATTAATTTTACAGGTCCATACAAGAAAATGGAAAATGCTTTTTCATCTGCAAGAAAATGTGCAGAAAAGGATGCAGAGGCAGGATTTGTATCTTATGTGATATTATCTCCTGGGGCAGCCTCATTTGACTTGTTTCTTAACGAATTTGAAAGGGGCGAAATATTTAAAGATTTGGTTTCTAAATTATAATGATCTTGCTCTTTTAATCCTCCTTTTCTCTATAACTGAAAATAAGTAATACGGCAGTTGTTTTATCTGAACATCCCATGTGCCGGGACGACTTATATATCTACCGCCAAACGCACTTTTAAATAAATGCAGACCACTAAGATAGTGGTTTTCATCTCCAGGAGGCGGCACACCGAACAAATCATACGTAAGGCATCCTGACTCCTTTGCTTTCTGTATAGAGTGCCACTGCAGCAGATATGAAGGGCTGAAATTCATTCCTGCTTCCCGGAGAGAACTACCAATAAGGAATACTGCGCGGTTTTTTGACTGAACAGTAATTATCCCGGCTTTTATTTCACCTTTAAAAAGAGCAAGAGAAAGCTTAGCTAAAACATCAGTTTGCCTGGAGGCAGATCCAAAAGTTAACAACTCTCTTATATAATCAGCAGAACGTGGATAAAAACCATCTCTTTCAGCAGTAATAGAGTATGTTTCATACCACTTATCAAACAAGGCAGATTCTTCCGGCATATTTACTGTTTTTATAACCATATTACGACATTTATTAATATTCCGTTTTGCACGTTTCCTAAAAGATTGGTAAATCTCATCCAATGAGGAATTTAGTTCAATAACTGATGTATGCTCAGGTTGTATTGCATAGGAGAGGTGTTTTATTTTTTCATTTGAATCAGATGCATCCTGTGAAATAACAGTATGATCCCAGGGCAGGTCAAAGCGCACAGCAAATACCAATTCCTTAATATAAGAAACAATATCTCCGGCAATTGTATTAAGAACTTTACGGCTCAGAAATCCTCTTTCTGATGTAGGGGCAAAGGGAATATATACCAATGAAAATGGACCGGAAATCTTTTTTACTAAAACCAGTATTGTTTGTTCTGAAATTAGTTCTTCATTATCATCAGATTCCGGAATCAGTTTAAATCCATAAGAGACCCATTCATTTAAACCTTTAACCTCCGCCCAGAATTCAGACTGAAAAGGATTGTCAGCTGAATTAAGGTCTTTAAGCTTTATCGGTTTAACCAACATCTCCATCAACAACTTTATTAGTATGTAATTCCTTACCATCTACTGAGAGTTTTGATTCTCCAGCGTAGATCTCATGATTCTTAACAATCAACGGCAAGGAGAAAAACTTATCAATCTTAATTCTCTTTTTATCTTCCTCAGGCGGTAAAAGATTCTCTATAGCAATTTTTTGCCCGGGTTGAGCCCAGTCAGCAAAAAGGACCTCTACCTGCTCGATTTTAACACCATCAACCTCACTTTCAGTACTGGCGGCCAGAAGCATTCCATGACTCCTGACACCTCTGAGTTTTGCCGGTTTCAAATTATATACCAGAATAATGGTCTTCCCCAGCAGCTCCTCCTCTGTATAAAAAGGAACAAGCCCTGACACTATTTGACGAGGTTCTTCATCACCGGCATCAAGGGTCTCTATATAAAGCTTATCAGCTTCAGGATGTCTCTCAATCTCAATTATTTTTGCTGCCCTTAAATCAACTACTTCATTGAATTGTGTGTTAATCATTATTTCACTCTGCATATCAGCTTTACTATCAGCAAGTTCTTTTAAACGTCTCTCATCCTGCGATCCGGCAAATTTTTCCCGCAAAGTGTTCACTAAATCATCTTCAAGCTTATTAAATAAAATTTCTGCTTTATTTATTTTTGACAGACCGGAATATTGCCCCAGCTGATCCCACGAAATATCAGAAATTCCAAAAAACTCAAGAATCCGATCGGAAGTTTCAGGAAGATATGGTTCAATCATTATCCCCAGGTCTCTGATCAGGTATGCCAGACTTTTAATCAGGGAGCTTGCTTCAGCAGGAGCATCATTTCGAGTCTTCCACGGTTCACCAGCTTGAAAATACTTGTTACCAAAGGATGACAATGCAAAAATTTTCTTCAAACCGTCACGCAGTTCAGCTTTTTCAAGGTGCTGCGTTATCTCCTCTTCCCTACTTTTAACTTCCTGCAAAAATTCAGATTGTATTTCTCCTTCAGGAACCTGAGAATCATAAAACCTATGAATAAAGGAGAGTGTCCGATTTACCAGGTTTGCAAGATTACCAATCAATTCTCCATTAACTTTTTCCTGAAAATCTGACCAGGTAAACTGTGCATCTGATTTCTCTGGTCGATTATAATAGATATAGAAGCGCCAAACATCAGCCGGAATACCAGTTTCCATAGCATCTGTACCGAACACCCCTATGCCTTTACTTTTGGAAAATTTACCTTTCTCGTAATTCAAATATTCTGTTGAGGACATATGGTGCAGTAAAGTCCAATTCTCACCTGTTGCCAGGAGAGAGCTGGGGAAAATTACTGTGTGAAAAGGAATATTATCCTTTCCTATAAACTGAAAAAGTTCAACTTCATCAGGATTTTTCCACCAGGATTCCCAATCATCTGTATGATTTGCTGAAATCGAAATATATCCAATAGGTGCATCAAACCAAACGTAAAAAACCTTACCTTCATACCCCTCTTTTGGAACGGGTATCCCCCATTTCAAATCACGGGTGATACATCGCTCTTTTAGTCCGTCACGAATCCAGCTTTTTGTCATCTGTATAGCATTTTTTGCCCAAAAACCATCAATTGAAGCCTTTCCCATCCACTCTTCAAGTAATGGAAGAATACCCGGGAGATCAAGATACAGATGCTTCGTAGATTTAAGCTCGGGTTCTTTACCGCATACCCCACAACCGGGATTCTTTAGCTCAGTTGGATCAAGAAGTTTTCCACAATGCTCACACTGGTCTCCCCTTGCGTCTTCATAGCCGCAATGAGGACAAACCCCATGCACAAATCGGTCTGCAAGGAAGCGATCACAGCTTGCACAGAAAAGTTGGTCAATTACCGCACCACGGATTAATCCTGCAGCATCAACTTTATTAAAGATATCCTGAACTATTTCAGTTTGTTTAGGGGTTGAGGTTCTGCCGAACCGATCAAAAGCTATATTAAACCATGAATATATTTCTGTATGGATAACATTGTATCGATCACAAAGCTCTTGAGGGCTGACCTCTTCCTGCAGTGCACGGGTTTCCGTTGCTGTACCATATTCGTCAGTCCCGCATACAAAGAGTGTTTCATATCCACGAATTCTGCAAAACCTTGCAAAGACATCTGCTGACAATACTTGAATAAGGTTTCCGAGATGAGGAATGTTGTTAACATAGGGTAATGCTGATGTGATAAGTTTTCTTTTCATTTTCATATCCAACAATATATAGATATCTATCTCCATTTTCAATCCATTTATGCAATAGATTGTAAGAGAATGCGTAGTATACCTTGACTCGCGAGTATTATGGGATTACCTTTAAGACTGAATGCTATAATTGAGGAGGAGTTATGCTTGAACGTAACACCAATCCAACCCCGAAGCAGTTTACTTTACAACCCAAAATTATCATAATTATTTTAGTAGCAATAGTTGTGGTAATTCTTGGACTGAGCAGCTTCTTCGTTGTTGACCAGACTGAAAAAAGTGTTGTTTTGCGATTTGGACAATTTGATCGTATTGTCGGCGCAGGATTACAATGGAAACTACCTTTTGGAATCGAAAGAAATTATAATGTACCGACAGAAGTTGTGCAGAATATGAATTTTGGTTTTCGTACCGAACAATCGGGAATTACTACGGTATATGCAAAAAATGATTTTCCTGAAGAATCTATTATGCTTACGGGTGATTTGAACATTATTGATATTGAGTGGACAATTCAGTACAGGATAAATGATCCCTACGCATGGCTATTTAATGTGCAGGACCGTATAAAAACGATTCGTGATATAAGCCAGTCTGTAATAAACCAATCTG
>JABMQR010000237.1 GCA_013202335.1 Bacteroidota bacterium | reverse complement strand
TCCTTAAATTCATCCGGTGTTATGCTATGGATAAGCCCAGAGCCAATATGGCCTAGAGCACCCGTGATGAGGATACGCTGATTCATTTCAAATACTCCCCCAATTTGTCCTTATAATATTCATAAGTTAATTTTAGCCCGTATTCTAAATCAACCCTTGGTAACCAACCCAAAGCTCTTTTTATTTTTTCATTGCTGATCACTGCATCACCAATCTCTATCGCTTGTCTTTCTTTAGGCCAGTCAATCAAATGGACCGAACCACCCATGATCTGACTTGTCTTCTCTGCGATATACTTGACACTGTAATGTTCGTCACCCACTGCAAAAAATGTTTCACCAGCCGCACCGTCCGCTTCGGTGACTGCAATCAATGCATCCACTGCATCATCGACATAGAGCACATTCCTTAACTGGACGCCCGGCCTGTAAACCGTGATGGATTTCTTCTGCAATGCAAGGCCAATGAAAAAATTGTTGAACGTGAAATCGGCGCTGTGAATGGCCGAACGCGGTCCAAATACATTCGGCAGCCTGATAACTGAAGCTTTTAAGCCATACGCTTTTGAGTACAACAAAACATATTTCTCAGCCGCCGTTTTGTTAGCTGAATACATATCCGTGGGAAATTCCGGGTGGTATTCATCAGCCGGTTGATAGTGAAGTGGCCCCAGTTGTGTGGTCGTGCCAACGTGAATGAACCTTGCATTTCGATTCACACGCTTTATTGATTCAAGGATGTTGATCACTCCCCGACCATTTACATCCAGGTTAAGCCAAGGTTCCCGCATGGAGTAGGGGTGGGACGTACTCGCCGCGCAATTGATGATAATATCTTTATCCATCACTATCTGAACCAAGTGTTCAAAGTTGATT
Organism: Bacteroidota bacterium; assembly: GCA_013202335.1. Next base: position 1,585 of record JABMQR010000237.1, on the reverse strand, counting down.
ATATCCCCAACAATCAGTTCTACATGTTTTTTGAAAGGGTCAATATTGAATAGGTTCCCACCTGAATTAGGGTCTAGGTTATCGTAGATGGTTACATACATACCCATCTCCAAGCACTTTTTTGCGAAGTTACTACCTATGAAACCTAATCCTCCAAGTATTAATATCTTTTCCATTTCAAAATTCCAAGGATACGAATAAGCTCGCGATAATCAAATTCGTCGTGTCAATAATTTTTCTTCTGATTCTATAATTGCTCAAATAAAATGCCATCATTATGAATTATCTAAGAGCTTTTCATGAGATGTTCCTTTTCCCACGAAATTTGATGCAATGGTTAAATCAATTCCTTCTGAAAGCATAAACTCAGGGCTCCAGCCAGTTACAGTCGAAAGCTCGCTAATATCAGCCACAAAATTTCTTAATTCGATAGGCAGTAAACCAGATGGCGGTTCAACATTTTTTACAACAATTCTTTTTCCGGTATGTTTACTCACAAGTTCAGCGACCAGCTGAATGGCATCATGAATCGTTGTCCCGACACCGCTCCCCATTACAAAATGCTTTCCCTTTGTTTCATTTATATGAACGGGCACGGATATGAATGCTGATATGAGGTCTTCTATATAAAGGTAATCCCGAAGGTGTTCGCCTGAGCCATAGATTGTAAGTTCTTCTCCACGAAGCGCTTTTTCGATCATCATATTGAGAATACCCCTGTCTAGGCTACTGCTTTTAGGTCCGGGGCCATATACATTGGTTAATCTCAAAACAACACCTTTAACCCAATTCTGACGGGTATAGAACTTTAGCCAACGTTCCGCTTGAAGTTTATGAAAATCATAAGTTGTAATCGGTTCATCAATCACGTTTTCATCCACGGGTAATCTATCAGGGATACCGCACTGGGTCGACGTCCCTGAAAAGATAATAATCGGACAGGTCTCAATTTTATGGCAAGCTTCAAGCAATAATTGCATAGGCAATACATTTGCCTCATAATCCGCCAGTGGATTTTTTTCGGCTTCATAAACACTGGTCTGCGAAGCTAAATGATACACTATATCAATATTATTTAATGCTTTCAGATAAATATCCCTATCCTGATAGCTACCCGTAATAACTTTTATATTCGGGTTTCCCTTTTGTTTTTCCAATTTTGTTTTGTTTCGGGACAAACATACAATGGAACATTCAAATTGCTTTAGTTCCCGGATGAGATTCCAAGCTATATATCCGGAAGCACCAGTGATCAATATATGTTTATTTTTGTAAAATTCAGATAAAGAAAATTGGTTGCCAATTACCATACAAAATCCATATTTAAATCTTCGGTGTTCAATCTTACTTCATCTTCTAAATCATATATACCGGTGGTCACGTACACGATTTGCATGGGTCCTCTCAGACATTTGTAACCGTGCAGGATACCCGGCGTGAAAAAATAGGCCACTGGTTCTACCCGATCTCCAGAGATAAACTCCATGATCTTTTTGTATGTGGTTGAGTTTTCTCGATTATCATATAATACAACTTTGATTTGACCTGATATCACATAATTCCATTGTGATTGGTACACATGCCC
>JABMQR010000236.1 GCA_013202335.1 Bacteroidota bacterium | reverse complement strand
TTTCGGTTAACTCTTGTGCTTTCAAAAATAAACAGCTGCTGGTAGTAGAGGGGCAGAGAGTAGAGCATTTCAGAGTCATATCTTTCAATTGCAAAGAAAGCTTCTTTCTGCTTATCAACATCTGAGGTACTGCTTATTGCGGCAATTAGCTCATCAAGTTTTGGATCCTGAGGAGTGTTTGCAGTAATTCCTGGTTTGTAACCATTGTAGTACTCCTGAAGTGCTAATGCAGCACGGGCACCATAACCAAGGTCCCAAACAATAGTTGAAGGTCCATCAGCCGGATCTACAGGAAGTCCGTTCAACTGACCTGCAACATCACCTTCAAGTTTACGGAAGGTCATTTTAACGCCAACATCTGCAAGGTAAGCCTGAACTGCTGTCATGAGGTCTGCAGTCAATTGGTCAGCATAGTAGTAAACAAGGTCTAATACAATGCTTTCGTCCCAGTTAGCAGCCTTCAGTAAAGCGCTGGCTCTTTCTGGATCATAGCTGTAAGGTTCTAATCCGGGAGCTTTCCATGAGCCGTTAGGAATCTGGCTGTCGGCAACTATAGCCATACCTTCAAGTAAGGTATCTGCAATAGTATCCATGTCAATCGCATAAGCAATTGCTTTACGAACACGTACATCTGATAATGGATTGCTGTTGGTAGGTCCGCCCTCTTCAACAACCATATCAGTTGCTGCTTCAGCTTCTTCAACTCCACCAGCAAAAACTGGAAGTAATACTAAAAGCATTATTCCAAGAACCATTACCAGTTTTGTAATTTTTTTCATAATCACACCTCCTAAAAAATCAAGCTGTTTGACAAACAGCGTAAAAACCATAAATATATTGTAATAAGGTTATAACCAAAGATTGTATTATGCCACAAGGCAAATGTCAATCAAATTGTGCACACTTAACTTGTTCAGCGGGGAGAAATCCAGCTTTTTTGTTACAACAGAAGCACTTATCAAACAAAACCCTTCTTTGAAAGAATATTTTAATAAGTTAGTATACCATAGGATAGGTTGGTATACAAATAAAAATTTAAAATTATTTTGCTGGGGTATTTATTAGTATGAGGCAATTCTTGACAACAAGTAATAAAAATTGTACTATCTAGTCAGACTAGTCTGTACAAAAGGTGGTGGTAATATGAAAACTAATACCTGGCAACTGCAGGATGCAAAAAGTAAATTCAGTATGCTGGTTGAAAAGGCATTACATCATGAACCTCAGTTCGTAACCCGGCATGGAAATAATGCAGTGGTAATTGTTTCATTCGAAGATTACAGAAAAATTACAAAGCCCGAAACAAATTTAGTTACATTTTTACGAAATTCCCCTCTCATGGGAACAGAGTTGGATATTTCAAGAAACAAAGATGTTCCCAGAGAAATTGAATTATGAAATATCTTCTGGACACATGTGTGATATCAGAAATAATTAAACCTCGGCCGGATGAAAATGTTATTTCATGGATACAAAACCAGAATGAAGAGGATCTGTATCTTAGTGTATTGACATTTGGGGAAATAGAAAAAGGTATAGAGAAAGCACCTGATGGAAGTAGAAAGAACCATTTGAAATTATGGGTGAAAGGGGATCTGAAAAAACGTTTTAATGGAAGAATAATTCCAATTGATATAAAAATTGCAGCCAGATGGGGAGAAATTCAGGGGATTGCAGAACTTGCCGGAAAACCAATGCCCTCTATTGATGGTCTTATTGCTGCTTCAGGGATTGTGTATAATTGTACAGTAGTAACAAGAAATGTTTTGGATATGGAACAGAGTTCAGCGGTCCTGCTTAATCCATGGATGGATAAAGTATAACAATTTTATACAATCCCCCTCCCATATTGATTATCACGCATCTTCAGTCTTTTCCCCCGCAAATTTGAGGTTTTACATCTGCTGCAGACACTTCGTCTCCCATCAACTCTTTTTATTATGGTCTGTCCCGCATCTGGTTTTTCTGAAATGGGTAATTCAAGATGTACTCCTGAAGGTTTCAAACTACTCAAGGCACCGACCAAACAGCAAAAAGAGATTTATGCAACCTTTGGACACGACCTTCTGGAAGATGCGAAAACCCTACAGTAACAGCTTGAAAATAACTTAATCCGTATACTGTAATTTCAAATATATTTCTGTTTTCCACTCTCCTATTTTGCCGTATAACCGCCATCGACAGGAAGATTGGTTCCGGTAATATACCTTGATGCCTCAGAAGCATAAAAAACAATGCTGCCAATCAGGTCGCCGGCTTCTCCCAACCGCCCAAGCTGAGTTCTCTCACTATAGTTTTTTACAAAGGCCTCAGGATGGGCTTCCGAACGCAGGCCGCCCGGTGAAATGCAGTTAACCCTGATATCATGATATCCAAAATAGCTGGCGCAAAATCGGGTAAAATTAATCATTCCGCCCTTATGGAAAAAATAATCCGGAGCCCAGCCATGCATATCGGTTCCATCGTAATTATGATGTTCAACACCAACCATTCCCATCATTGAACCTATATTAATAATTGATCCTGAATTTTGCCTGATCATAACTTCTCCGACTGCCCTCGTTATAACAAACAGCCCGGTTGCATTTATATGCATACTCTCATCAAAAGATTCAGCAGTACCTTCCCAACCATTTTTCATAACCCGTGCAACGGCATTGTTGACCAGAATATCAATTCTCCCCGCCTGTTTTACCACTTCATCCCTGAGTGCAATGATTGAATCTTCATCACCCTGATCAAACTGCAGCGCAGTTACATCAAACCCTCGACTGGTATATGAATCTGCGACTTTCTGCAGTGCACTCAGGTTTCTTGAAGCTATAAAGGTTTTTGCACCAGCTTCTGCAAGAGCCCGAACACAATGTACCCCATATCCACCGGCCCCTCCGGTGAGTAAAGCAACTTTTCCTTTTAAAGAAAACATATTTAACAATTCATTCATTTCTATACCTCAGTTACTATATTTGTAGGCCTACAACAATTCAGCCAGAAAAATTTCTTTCCCATTCTGTTCCCGGCTCAGCGTACCAGCTATTACCATCCGCATTAACTCCTCTGTCTCATTATAGGGAAAAGGTCTGACCCCTGTTCGCAGATACGAGATAAAAGCTTCAAGCTGGCTCTTAAATGCATAAAAAGTATCTTTAATAGCAAGCTGATCTGAGCCCTGAGTTCCGCAAAGGGTTAGATAGCCAAACCCGCCGTACATATCTTTACTGGCTGTTACCACCACATCAATTCCGTCTTTATGTTTAAAATGAACAATGTTTCGGTCTATAGTTCCAGTATTTCGCGCACTGATATATCCGGGACCAGTAATGGGATATATTGCTTCAAGTGCATGAATACCATAAGTTTCCCACATTTTCGCTGTGGTAATTGAAGCAAAACGCAGCTCCCCTAAATTGGCCGTTGATAGATGATAGGGAATAAACTCTTTCACATACCTCATGGAACTTGAGCTGAGAATGGGGTGGCCTTCAGCTGCCCAGGAATTGAATACTTTTAAGTCTTCAACAGAATTTACCATGGGTTTGTCTACAAATACCGGGATTCCGGCTTCGACAAAAGGTCTTGCGCGCTCAACATGTTCAGAACCAATATCTGTTGCAATTATAACTGCATCAACCTTTCCAATCACATCTTCAGGTTTTTCAACTACATTCGGAATAAAAGAGCAGCGTGCAACATGTTCTGCAGAAAACTCTCCTTCACCTGTGCAGCAGATATGTGTTACCTGAGTATTTGGAATTCTCAGACTCTCTTCAGACTCTTTATTTAAATACTGTGGAATTCCGGCATATGGACACTCTTCAGTCATAAGTTTTTTATCATACCCATTAAACATGGCACTCCAGGAGTATGGGTGACCATTTCCCGGAGTAATTCCCAGCATTGCAAGTTTAATATTTTCCTTATCAACAAGCGGTTTTGATTTTTCGTTCATCTATCCATCCTTATGATTTTTATTTAATCGAGTGCTTTATACAAGTCTTCCTACCAGGCAGTTACCCCGCCATCAACTGATATAATTTGTCCTGTTATATATGATGCTTCATCAGAAGCCAGAAAAACCACTGGCCCGATAATCTCCTGCTGCTGCCCTATTCGACCCAGCATGCTTTTCCGGCTGAGATTATCGATAAATTCTGGATTCTCTGAGTGAGAAGCATTCCAGGGAAACGCTCCCGGAGCAATTGCATTAACTCTGATACCTCTTTTACCGCAAAATGCAGCAAAATATTTTGTTAACTGATTAATTGCTGCTTTTCCTGCACCGTATTCAATGGGGTTTGGGGTTAATCCTTCCGGATAATCATGGTAATTGGGCGGAATAATTCCATACATTGATGAAAACAGGATAACAGATCCGCCATCGGACATATGAGGAAGAGCATGTTTAAGAAATGAAAATGTTGCAGTTATATTGATCTCATTTACTCTATTGAACTCAACTTCTGTTATCTCCGGGAAAGGTTTCCCTATGGCTGCAAAAGTTGCATTAATAATAATGTCAATTTTTTTACCTTGCTCTGAAACCTGTTTGAAAAAATCTTTAATCAGTTCAGGATCTGAGATATCAAGTGAATATATTTCTATCCTGTCCTTCGAATAATCCTGAACCAGAGATTTTTCAAGTGCTTCAAGCCTCTCTTTATTCAGATCACATATAATAACATGCGCCTGCTGAGACAGGAGTCCTTTACAAATAGCACTACCCAGATATCCGGCACCACCGACAATACAAGCTGTTTTCCCTGCTAAATCAAACATACCAAACATGCTCCCTTTGGTTATGCGTTCATAATGTTATAACCATTACTGATTCTAGTAGTCAAATACTCATCAGTCAAGTAAAATGTGGCAATTTTAAAAGTTAAATCTCAACAATATCCGTCTGTATGATTATACTGGAAGTTTACCAACTATTTTAATTACAGGACATGATGTATTCACACTAATACAGGGCATGTGGGCATCCTGCGGGTATAGAATCATACACATACCTTCTCCCATCAGCAGAAAATCACCATCTCCCTGTAAGAAAGCAGCATCAGATTTTTCACTATATTTCACGGTTTCCTGAAGCGCTGAAATTTCCTTATACCCGATAAGCTCAATCCCGGAAACTACATACTGAACATCTATAAATTTCCTGTGTGCTTCCCATAACCCCTTAGATACATCCTTTGTTTCATATTTTTGTATCATAAAAAAAGCTTCTGATTCGGGAATATTGTAACGACCTGCATCGGCTGTAAGCGGATCGATGGCTGCCATTTGTGTAAGCACCTTTGGTAAATCAGGATGCAGCTCCGTGTATTGTGAAATATTATTAATAGTATCAATAATCATGCAATCTCCTTAGTCTTTTATAAAAATCTATATTCTTTCTATAGATGGTACTACTTTTTCAAGTTCAAATTATTATAGGGATCCCAAAGGTATTTAGCCGTCTCTGCAAAAGCCACCGCCCGGTCTTTATCTTTATATGCTCTGAAATGGCAACTGGGTTCAGTAGGTGATATCATGTCGTATACCGGGTAAAAACCATTCTTCATGATTACAGGGTTAATCCAACCGGCACAATGCTCACAGTACTGCTTACAGAGTCCCGCGTCATTATCAAGATTCTTTGAGAGCGAGGGGCAAACGTGCATTTTAAACTCAAAATAATCTTCTGTTACCAGGAGATCCATCTCACAATTTTCCTCAATCCTAATATGATCCCAGTAGTTATACATGCCCTGAAGTCCTCTCTCCTTTATATATGGGCCAAGTATTGAGTCCTGTAATGAGGAAATTTCAAGCCAGTACTGTTCAAGATTGTTCTGCCCTTTATCTGCCAGCATTTTGAACAATTCATTATACATCCGCACAAAGTGATCACTGGGAAGCATATATCCTCCTGAAATTCCTATCGTTTAAATTCTATTGTTGATATCAATTTAAATAAGTCACCGCGGTAGACGGTTATAAAAACAGCAAGAGCATTCCCTTCACCTGAATAAAATATTTCTGTAGTGAGAAGGACTGGAAACCCAATGGGGACATCCAACCGTTCTGAATCAATTTGATTGGCTTTTACTGCCTCAGTTGACGATTGAACATACGATATTGAGAGGCTTTCACGCTTCTCCCACAAATGCAGAAATTCTACCCTGCAAATAATATCATCATCAATTCCAGAGGAGAAGTTCATTGGAATATATCCTTTGTCATAGCTGAGAGGTTCATTGTTTAAGATATCTAAACGCTCAATAAGCAGACATTGTTCGGACTTGAGTAATCCTAAATCCTGCATAATTTCTTCCGGAGGTAAAATTTCTTCGCTGGTTATCAGCTTTCGAACAATACCCGGTGCTGCTTTAGTAAGAGATGCCTCATAATCCATATCAAGTATGGGCATTTTTTTCTGTTTTGGTGCTCGGACAAAGGTGCCTCTTCCCGGCATTCGATCCACTAACCCCTGGTCCTGAAGCATCTGAAGTGCATGCCGAATGGTAATCCTGGACACTCCATAGGTTTCACACAAAATTCTTTCGGGAGGAATTTTTTCACCCGCCTTCAGTGATTTATCAAGTATTTTCTCACGAAGAACATTGTAAACTTTGTGATACGCTATCTCTATCATAATTATCTCCTGCAGCGGCTACCTATCAGTAATAAGGGTATAGACCACAATTTCCTGTTTTTTTGCCAAAACCAATGCCAGCTTTTCATTTGACTCCTCAAGATGGGGAGCGTTTAAATGGGCAGTAAAGTGCTGTCTGGTCGCCCACTCCTCAATAAAGGAATATTGATCCGGATTGTTATCATCCTGAAGAAGCTCAAAGCCTGTGCAGCCCTCTTCTTTCATACTGTTCTTCTTAAGTTCCAGAAGTATGTTTCTCAGTGCAGACTCTTTACCCTTCACTGACTGGAAATAGACAAGAACCTTAAGCCGATCTTCCATAACAACCTCTTCTCAAAATATTTTACCCTGGGGAATTTCTAAATATATTAAAGTATACTATGCATACTTTTATATACTGAAAAACTTTTTCCAGTGGTTTTCACCTATTCTTATGCAATCCTATATAAAAATTCCGACTAGATTATTCTCTTATAATATCATATTGTTATAATATTATAAACAAATATTTTTTACTTGCACATATTCTATTTAGAAGTTAGTTTTTATGATAACAGGGAGGATCATTATGGCCGATATTATTATCTATAATGCAAAGGTTTTCCATAAAGGTACATTTATACCTAATGCAGGAATTGCTGTTGAAAATGGCAAGATAACCCATTTAGACTCGACAGATAAAATCCTGCAGCTTGATGCCGGACAAAAAATTGATTTGTCAGGCGGTATCATTGCTCCAGGATATATCGACCTCCACACACATGGTCTGCTTGAGTATCTGGTAGATAACGGCAAAGCTGATCTGGAGAATATTTCAGCCAGTTTGCCAAAGTTTGGAACCACCTCGTTTCTCCCGACACTCCTCCCCCATGCAGCAGATGAAGAGATTTCGTTTTTGCATGACGTAGCACAGGCCGATGCACCGGGTGCCGAGTATTTGGGATTTTTTAGTGAAGGTCCGTTTCTTGCTTTGACTGGAGCAATAAACCCTGATGCATTGGTAGACAAAACACCAGAACGTGTTCTTCGTATAAAAGAAGCTCTTAGACCATATAATGTGGTATTTGCGATATCTCCGGAAATTCCTGATCTTGAAGCTATTATGGCCAATATGGATCAACCGATATTTATAACCCACACGCAGGCTGGTGTGGCAGATTCTCTAAAGGCTGTAGAATTGGGTGCAAATCATGCAACCCACTTCTATGATGTGTTCTATATACCAGAAGAGACAGACCCCGGCGTACGCCCATGCGGTGCTGTTGAAGTAGTTCTGCAAAATTCTGAGATCTCTGTAGATTTTATTCTGGATGGTGAGCATGTTGATCCCATTGCCGTAAAGCTTGCACTCACCTGCAAAGCCCTTGATAAAGTCTGTTTAATTACTGACTCTAACATTGGAGCAGGCCTGCACCCCGGAAAACATACCGGTTTCGGCAGTGATGAAGTTGAATTTTCCTATCCTGGCGGCCCGGCCAGAGGTACTGAAAATTCGCATTTCCCCGGAGGTCTCTACGGCAGCGGGTTAACGATGGACAGGGCCGTTAAAAATGTTGTTAAATTCGGCGTTGGAACTGCTGAAGAGGCTCTTACTATGGCATCCACCAGTCCTGCAAAGGTTCTGGGGGTCTATGGCAGAAAGGGAGATGTTGCGGTTGGGTTTGATGCGGATTTTCTCCACCTTGATTCTGAGCTAAACGTAAAAAGAACCTGGGTAGGAGGAGAAATCAAATATTCTGAATAGACAGGATACTATATATTTCTGATTTCAAGGCTTCTGATCAGTAGAGTTGGTTCACACTGTCCGGGATGATGGAAAAACCATCATTTTGAGAATAAAAAATCGGCACTGAATAGGAGATACAAATTATTATATATACATGAAGAGGTATAAATTTGATTTTAGGTAAAAATGAGAGATTGCTTTGTATAGGTGATTCAATCACTGATTGCGAAAGAGAAAGACCAATAGGAACTTCGGGACCAGGGTTAGGGAATGGATATGTTTCTCTAGTGGATGCGTTTCTCTCGATTTGGGAACCGGAAAAGAAAATTGAAATTCTCAATGCAGGAATTAGCGGTAATACGATTTTAGACTTGGCTCAACGCTGGGAGACTGATGTTATAGCCCTTAAATCTGATTGGTTATCGATAATGATCGGGGTAAATGATGTCTGGCGGCAATTTTCCGGACCACTGAAACCTGGTCATATATCGATTGAACTTTTTGAGAAGACCTACAGAGACATACTTACATCTGTCAGAAATCAGTTAAAAGGTTTGGTTTTACTGTCACCCTTTTTTCTTGAGACAAACAGATCAGATCCAATGCGTCAAAGAATAGATATGTATAGCAAGGTTGTTGGGAAAATGGCACAGGAATTCGATGCTGTTTATATCGATGTGCAGACTGCTTTTGAAAACCACCTTTCACATTGGCCCACACAATCTCTATGCAACGACAGGGTTCATCCCAATACTACCGGGCATATGGTTATTGCGAAAGCTTTTTTAGAGGGTATTGGCCTTGAGTGGATTTGATGTTCAGGTGAGTATATTACTAAATGGTCGATATGTTTTATGATATTTTTATGTAATTATTAGGAGAATTTGTCTCAGGAGATACTTTTGTGAAAACAATTCGATCAAATATATTAATAAAGGGAGTAATTTCAATATTACTTCCTCTTTGTATATTTGCAATCACTCATATTTTTTACATTTCAAGAGTATTAACTGAGACAGCACAGGAAAACCAATTACTCACAACAGTACAACTCCGGGATAATCTTGATCTTATTTTAAGTGAAATTGAACGCTCTACCATACATCTTTCAAATAGCTCTTTAATCCTTAATATTCTTTCTACACCGGGGATCACTGATGATGAACTCAACAGACTCCGTCTTCAATCACAATTAGACACAATCTTTTTTAACTTCTTTGGTTCGCGTCCTGAAATTGAATATATTAATCTATCCGGAAAGGGATATCAATTTATACTGCACACTGCGGATTATATACATAATTACCGATTGGGCAACTATAATGCCTATTTAGAGAGCTCCAATGGATCTGACACTATATCCCAAAGTTCTTTGAACCTACAGGAAGAAAAACAGGAATATATATGGGTAGATAAAATTGAATCACTGTCTGAGGATTTTCATGAAAACTATATTTATTTGATTAAACGAATGTATGATACCAATGATTCTGGAGAACGACTTGAAGTTGGCCAGCTTATAGTCGGAATAAATAAAAATCGTTTAGCTGATACCCTACTCACCGTTCATAATGATATGGATACTGATGCATCGTGTATTTCCCTGACAGACACCTCAACAATAGCTATTCAAAACAAACCCTTTATAGATACCCTGAGCCAGGAGAGTTTATTCAAAAATACAGTAGATCCCAACACCTCGGAATCTCTGAGCGAAATCAGCTACAAACAAAAATCATATATAGTTACCTCATACCCCTCAACAAAAACAGCATGGAGAGTTATAAAAATAATATCTACCAAATCAATACTCAGGGGAATACGTCCCCTGATACTGTTAACAGTTCTTGCATTGGCTTTATGTAGCTTTTTAGCAATCTCACTGGCTGTCCCGCTGGCAAATCGTATTGTTCAACCCTTGCAACAACTAGTCCAACACACTAATAAATTCACTGAAACACAGCAGCTCATACCAAAGTTAAAAGGGGTGTCTCCATCAGACAAAAAACACCGTCCATTTTTTTTATTATCTGGATCTTTCAGGCAAATTTTGTTTAAATACTTCACGCTTATTAGTATTATTCCTTTAATTGTTTTTTCAATTCTAAGCTATACAATATATTTATCTTCTTTCAAACAAGAAATCCGCAACTCCAAAATAGAAGAATTTTCACAGATAACTAACTCCCTGAATCTTACGTATTATGCTGCACGTCAAACCTCAGAACGTATCTGGACAAACTTCGATTTTCAGCAAGCCTTACTTGATATAAATCAGAATAGCGAAAACTCCAACAACCCAATTCCCACCCAACAGGAAGAGATTATTAAAAATATTATTACTTATGAGTTTTTACAGCATAAGTATTTACATTATATATATGTATATGACAGTTCCGGTAATCCTATTACCGGTATCTCCTTCCCTCCTGTATCCCTGGATACAATACCGGACATACAGCATTTCTCAGATATTGAATTAGCTAATGGTCAATTTAAAACCCTTCCCTTAGATGTCATGGGCTCAGGAACTACTTTCATACCTATGGGGAATATGGTTTTTTGTATTCTTCAAAAAAGTCAAAAAATTGGAGGGCATATCGGATATCTGGTATTTGCGCTGGACGTGGAATATTTCAATAATACGTTTCAATACCTTGATAAGAATGTTCTTAACGGAATATCTCTGCTTCAATCCTCAGGGAAACCTATTTATCAGACAAGCTCTTTACCTTTAAGCGAATGGAGTACGATTCGGAACAAACTTTTAGATTTATATTGGAAAAATTTTCTTAAAGGAAACAACGCTGATACAGAATTTGAGAAAGGAGTTGAATTTAACAAAATTGATAATACTATGATTGTCCAAGAAAATAATGATTTTAGTATTATAGGTCAAACTGGATATGATGCTCTTCTCATTACACGTTATGAACTTGATATAATGGATGCCATTACCGCAAGTATGCTGCTAAACAGTATTTTAATATTTGCACTTACCCTGACGGGTATACTTTTTTTTATATACCGTCTCTCATTTTCTATTGCAAAACCACTGCAGACTCTGGAGCATGCTATGAAAACTGCTCACAAGAACTTGGGAGATGAGGATGTTACTATTGCGCCATCCAGCTCAAATGAACTTCATGCTTTAGCTAATAGTTTCAATACTATGACTCGCCGCATTCGGGCACTGATAGAAGATACCCTTTCAGCTCATAGCAAAGAGAAAGAGGCTGAGCTTCGGCAAAAAGAAGCAGAAATTGTTTCATTACAGAGTCAAATTAATCCCCATTTTCTTTATAATACTCTTGATACCATAAATTGGTTAGCACTCACACAACTGGGCAGAGAAAATCAAATTAGCCATATTGTGACTGCTCTATCAAATCTCTTCAGGGACAATCTGGCAGACAGTAAAACAAAAATATCAATTGAAAAACAGTTGAGACTTGTGGAAAACTATCTATCCATACAAAAAATTCGTTATGAAGAACGGCTGCACATTACCTGGGATATTGATGATGCTATACGTCCATGTGCTTCCATCCCGCTATTACTTCAGCCTATTGTTGAAAATGCTATTAATCATGGAATCAGTAAAAAAGAACAGGGCGGGCATATTCGAATCAGCGGAACCAAACAGAATCGAGTTATCCGTCTTACGGTACATGATGACGGGGTAGGAATTGAGCCTGCAGCTTTAGCCATTTTAAATAGTGAATTGCAAACCAAAATAGAGCGGAACGCTATGAAAAGTATTGGGCTGCATAATACAAATCTCAGAATTAAATCAATTTTTGGTGATTCTTTTGGAATTTTAGTAGAAAGTATCCTTGGAGCAGGGACAACGGTTATTTTGACACTTCCAGAAGTTTCCATTCAGCAAAATACTGCAGAGGAGAGCAATAATGGAAAAGTTTGAGTCTGTACAAAACCATAACTCAACTGCATTACAAGCACTAAACAACCATTCACCCATAGCAGTATTATTGGTAGATGATGAGAAAAAGATTCGACAAGGATTATTACAGATAGTCAACTGGGCTGACTTGGGGTATAAAGTCTCAGGAAGCTGTGAAAATGGATATGAAGCAGTTCAGTTTATGCAGAAAAATCCGGTAGATCCTGCATTCCCGAAACTCATAACGAGGCAGGAGGATTAATACTAAATTTCTTATAGAGTTCCACTTGTTTTGTGAGCAGCTCCCCAGCTTGCAGCTGTTTTCCGGGATAATCAAAGCACTCTACTACAT
>JABMQR010000235.1 GCA_013202335.1 Bacteroidota bacterium | reverse complement strand
GTGGTGGAGATCGCTATGAAATAGAATCACCGGAAAAATACAAGCTTGGCAGCCATGATCATGCGAGGTTGAGAGATCAGGAACTTATCTTTCTTGAACTTCTTGATTATGCAAAATGGGCAGCAAGTAATGGTTATGACGGACCCCAGAGTGCTAAACGGAAATATTTACGAACTGATTATAAATCGTATGATGATGGATATGCAGGTGTTTTATATAGATTTTTCAAAAAGAGCGTACGAAGCGTGCCGCTGCGTGATTTTTTTGCTAAATTGCATATTTACACTGACAATGTTCTTCAAAGTCCATATGGCAGCCAAACTGTTATAGGCAAGGCAAGAGATTTTAGCTTTAGAGACCCTCACAATCCGTTACCGGAAAAGAATTTGATCTATTTACAAGATGTTGAGAAGTTATTAAAAGTTAAAGATTCCCCTACAGCGAAATGGTTTCGTCCTGATGGTCCTTTATTTTCAGACTTTGAAGATAAACGTATTTATCGAAGATCAATTCTGGATGCTCTAAAAAACGCAGTACTTAAGAAGCCAGTATATCTTTTAAAGGGTGATGTTGCAACAGGTAAGAGCGTAATTGTACGTTACTTAATGTATGAGTTACTAAGTGACGATCATAAAATAACGTATTATTTTGATGTTTCAGGAGCTAGAGATTTTAAACGAGACAGGCTGCTTCGAGAGATTTTAAGTATAAGTGGGATCATAATCATTGAAAATGTACACCTTGAAGTCCAGAAGATTAGTCGGATACTATCAAGCATAACCCATGATGAAAATAGACATATATTACTTACTGCAAGAACATCAATTGATGATTTCAGATCGCTATTTCATGAAGAAATTTATAGAGTTGAATCAGAAACCCTCCCGGTATTTGAAGAAGCCGATAAAATAATTGACTGCTTTCTATCTCATTGCGACACCCCTTCTGCTGTGTGTGATAGACGAGCAGAAATATTTGAAATTTCTAAAAACAACTTCTGGCTCCTTTCATTTGCGTTATTAGGATGTGCAGACTACAAAGGGAAAGGAAAACCAGAAAGTTGGATATCAAGCAGGGTAAATAAATATCTTATGAGCCTTAAAGAGTTAAAGGAAGATAAATATTACAGGCAATACCCTAAGATAGTGTTAGCTCTTTGTCCTCTATATAAAAATGAAGTTTTAACTGAGCAGAAGTTTTTGGTAAATGAATTGCATTTGAATGAAGATGCAATTGAAGACCTTGCCAGAAGAGGAGAAATTAAATATCAAAAAGACTCAGATGGAAACGTTTTTTATGGCCTTTCGCACTCTTCACTGGCAGATGCGTACTGGAATCACGGTAAGGAATACCGAAAGGATTTTCCAGAATATGAAGATTTCCTTTACAATTATGCTGTTTCAGGTGCCCATAATGGTCTTAGGGCAATAGTATACACTTCTAATAGAAACATAAGAATTATAGAACGGCTCCTTTCGGAGGGAAAGATACGTCAGGTCATTAAAGAAGAAAAGAGTTTAGGGGCAATCTACACATGTTTTTCTATTTGGCCGTTATCGCATAGGCACAAGAGTTTCATGAGCGATGATCTCCTTCATGATTTAGTAGAGAGGATTAGTTACAATATTAACAGTAGCAAAGATGCTTCTTTTGTAATTGACTTCATTGTGTCAATTACAAGGATAAGTCCTGCCGCGGGACGAAAAGTTGTGAGGATAATTGATCTTAAGGAACTTGCGAGAAAAATATCAAACTTGGGATACATGTCAGTTTCAAAGGTTGAAAAAATACTTGAGTGTGACAAAGAGGTTGGCCGGAGTTTCTGGAAGGTTTTAGATGTTAAAAAAATACTTTGCGAAATGGAAAGTTGGGAAGATCCTTGTGCCAGTAGTATTGCGCTACATGATATTTGTGCGGCTAATCAAGACGCAGGAAGAGAGTTATGGCAATTATGGAATTGGAAAGCGTTTAATCGTGAGTTTACCACTCCTGGCACTGAAAACCATAGTTGTAATATGGCGTTTGCTTTTTGGTGTATCAGTGATGCAAGTATACTACTTAATGTTGGGCTTTGCGAAATACTAAATTTCAAAAATTTCGCAGAAAGGCTAAGTAATCTCATAGAAGGAACAGATAACCCTACAGAAATAGGACATAGGGATGATAAGCGTCAAGTTGTGCTATTTTTAGCACGAATATGTAGGGCAGATAAAGTTGCCGGAGACAAACTTTGTAATTTAATAAATAATAAAGAAATAGTAGCGTGTGCTCATAAAATAGTT
>JABMQR010000234.1 GCA_013202335.1 Bacteroidota bacterium | reverse complement strand
TTGTTACTAATTAGCACTACAGCGCAAGATATTATACTAGACAAATAACCATAAATGGAATATCCTTAAAGAGTGAAGAGAAAAAGAGTTCTGCTGCTTACATCAAGAATGGAGGATATTACCCGACCCAATGGTTAACCTGGAAATAAGAGTTTCTCAAGAACCTATTATCTGTTCCCTAAAAGAATTAGCGCCTGTAGAACTAGAACGAGTAACTACCAAAGAAACTGCATCCTTGTGGAAACACCTTGTTTCAAGTTATCATTATCTGGGATACACCAAAATGTTCGGACCACGTATCCAGTATCTGATTTTTTCAAATCAAACTATTTTGGGAGCAATCAGTTTTAATCACGGTGCACTAAAGCTGGGAGCAAGAGATCAGTTTATTGGATGGGATGCAACCTTGAAAAAAGAACAGCTGCATCGGATAGTCTGTAACAACCGATTTCTCATTCTTCCTTGGGTTCGTGTCCCTAACCTGGCTTCCCATGTGCTTGCCAAGAGTCTTCATCTGCTTCGAGACGATTGGCAGAGAGCGTATGCAGTTTGCCCGGTTTTGGTAGAAACCTTTGTTGATCGAGCACGATTTACCGGCACCTGCTACAAGGCAGCGGGATGGCAGGAGGTGGGCATAACCCGGGGATATGCAAAGGTTGGCCCTTCCTATCAGTATCACGGACAAATAAAACGCGTATTTATACAGATACTGGAAAAACACTTTCGTCGTACACTGCACATTCCTGAACATATGCCTCCTCACAAATCCTTGAAGAGGAGGAGTTCTATGAATTGTGTATATCCAGAGTATGATCCGCAGCTCTTGGAAGATCTTGGGGTAACAGCGGAAACCTGTGACCAATTGAATGCCCTGCTGGAGAACTATCTGAACAGCTATCAGCCCTGCTACAACCGTACCACACAAAAAGTTCTTGTGAATACGATCATCACAGGGATGCTGAGTGATCTCAAGCGTAAATCTATTGAACCTATTGCCTTGCGGTATGGTGGAGAGAAAGGGGTCCGCAACCTGCAGATGTTTTTCAAACATGCCACCTTTAATGACCAGGAAATGCTGAATATCTATCAGCATAATCTTGCACATCTGATAGGAGGGCCGGAAGGAATCATCACGATAGATGGTTCGGATTTTCCCAAGAAAGGAAAAAATTCCGTGGGGGTCACACGCCAGTACTGTGGTAATTTGGGGAAAATAGAGAACTGTCAAGCTGGGGTGTTCCTTGGATATGCTTGTAACAAGCAGTATGCTTTGATTAATCGGAAACTCTATATGCCGAAACATTGGTTTGATGAGTCCCACAGCCACCTGCGTAAAGCCTGTGCGGTACCGCAGGAGCTGAAATTTACCACGAAAAACGAGCTGGCGATACAGATGTTGAACGAAGTGGTAGAGCAGGGAGTTCTTCCGGTACAATGGGTACTCATGGATGCAGCCTTTGGCTGCGATCGAAAAGTACTCGAAGCAGTCCCCAGTGATTGCTATTACTTTGCTGATGTGAGAAACCGTGAACTAGTATTCCTCTCGGTTCCAGAGATGACACTCCCTTCTGACCGTCCCAGAGGCCGCCCGCATACACATCCCCGACCCTCTCTTGCACCGGTATCAGTAGAAACTTATGCACTTGATGATTCGATTCCCTGGCAGACAGTTGTCCTTGATGAAGGGACAAAAGGTCCCATTATCTCTGAAATAAAATGTATTCGTGGGGTCTATTGTCACAGTACAACCAAACAGGGAAATTATCTTGCACCAAAAGAATCCATATGGATATACATTCGCAAACTAACCGATGGTCGGATTAAGTACTCACTGTCTAATGCTCCAGAAGATACCCCCTTGGAAACGCTCAACCGTATCGCCGTGTCCCGGTGGTCCATAGAGCAATGTTTCCAAGAATGTAAAAGCTATCTGGGAATGGGACATTATGAAGCTCGTTCATATAAAGCCTGGCATCGGCATATGCTGTTTGTGATGATGGCTCATGCATTCTTGCTGTTGGTGCGCAATACGGTAAAAAAAAACCGTTGAGTTGACTATGCCAATGGCTAAACGATTAATGTCGGCTGCATTTGTCATTGATCCTTACGCCTTTAGGACAGCACTAATTCAAGAGATCAACTACCACAGACGGCGCAACCGGATTGCTTATCTGTCGCACCGGAAACGTGCAGTAAAAACACTCGCAGCGCAAGGTTTATAATAAAATATATTGAATATACCTGTATCACGAGATAGTTTTCCGAAAAATCATAAAATATTACGGATTTCCATACAAATGTCTTGGCGCCCTTATACGTGTTTGCCAGCAGGGTATGCAACTACACCTAACAAGATTGAGATGAATCCATCTTTCTGCTTATAATTGAGTACACTCGTTAAATAATCTATAGAAAAAGGTCAGTTCATTTGTATCGTGGTTATAATACACCCAAGTTATTTGGTAAAATAACACTAATCTTGCGCTGTAGTGGTAGGGC
>JABMQR010000233.1 GCA_013202335.1 Bacteroidota bacterium | reverse complement strand
AATGCTACATTTCCGCCTGTTTTTGCAACAAGGGCTTTGATGTCATTCAACTGTTTTTCACTGGAACCTTCACATGTTAATACATCATGTGCAAGACCAACTTCTTCTGCAAACATATCACCACCGACTTTATAGTTAGCCTGGTAGGGATTCGTCAGTGTTCTAATGGATGTTCCTAATGTCACAGCACTCTCTTCTTCTGCTGCTGCTGCAAAAATCCCAACTGTTACCAATAGTACCACAATTGCTATAGCCAATACTTTCTTTTTCATGCTTCCTCCTCCTGGAAAAAAACTAAAATATTATTGCCTGTCAAATGACAGGTAATTTACTCTGTTGAAGGTATGAGCGGTTTATAGAGCTCTTTCGACTGAAAATAACTCCAAACACCATAACATCCTGCTCCAAGCACGCCCCGTTCCCTTCCAAATCGGGAATAGACAAGCTCTAAATTTCGACTCAAATTCGGAAATGACATCTGGTCAATCTTGCTCTTAAGATTGGAAAGAAATTTACTGCCGGCATGGGTATAAATACCCTGAATAATGATCATGTCCGGATCATTTACCATAATCACATTATTCAAACCTATCGCAAACCAGCTCACGACCCGGTCCATTACTTCTACTGCGAAGGCATCTCCCGCTTCAGCTGCCCGGAAAAGATCATCAATCCCCACCTCAGGATCCTCTTTCTTACGATAAATCATGGACTCCTTATGGGTAATATTCCCGGTGCTCAGAATGCTGTTTATATGCCGGACAGACACTAATGCTTCAAAACAGCCGCGACCGCCGCAAATACATTTGGGACCCTGTAAATCCAATACCATGTGCCCTATTTCTCCGGAAAGGTTCTGAGAACCATGCCGAATCGTACCGTTCACAATGACGCCTGCTCCAACACCTTCATCCATAGCATCAACTATGAGAAAATTGGTTACTTCGCGTGCCAGCCCCTTCACTTTTTCCGCAAGTGCCTGATACCGGTTGATATTTCCGATATAGAGAGGAACCTGCAGTCCCGTTTCACGGAGAAGCACATCCCGTACCGGCCAATTCTCGCTCCACTGAGGATAGTGCGGTGTATATACTGAAACACCTTTTGCTGAATCCACAATCCCCGGAAGTGCAATAACAACATTGATAAGTTCTTTATTCCGACTCCAGCCCAAACCCTGAAAATCCAGAATATTCTCTTTTAACAACTCAATAATATCCTGTGCAGAGAGTTTCGGTATTGTCCTGAATGTAGAGTGTACTATCTCCGCATTCAAATCCATGATTGCAGAATAGATAAAATCAGGACCAATATGCACAGCAATCACATATCCATAATTTTGGTTAAACTGAAAGAGAGCGGGTTTTTTGCCTCCCTCATCAGTGGAACTTCCCTTCCCTGCACTGTTGACCAAACCCATATCAGCATAGTAATCAACCACTTTTTTAACTGTTGGTTTACTAATCTTAACTTGTTCTGAGATGTCTGAAATCGACAGAATACCATCGGCTCTCATATAATCGAGTATTATTTTACGGTTATTATGTTTTACTGATTTTCTCTGTTTCACACTCTTACAACCAAAATTAATGTTTTATTCAATTCATTCTAACACAGCTTTTTGGTTTGTCAACTTTTTATTAAAACTATTTTAATAACTGTTTTTAAAACATAAACCAGTTAACATGTTTGTTTATTTTGTTCTATTGTAATTATTTAATGTGTTTTACTTAACTTTTGGTTGTGTGGATTGTATTTAAATTCTTATTTAGAATACTGTTTTTAAATTTACTTTCTTTTCTGTTTTAATAAAAAGATGTCGATTAATCGTAATACACAGCAGGATTATCAAAAAACCGCTGCTTACCATAACAGGCTCCGCCAAGAACTCCCCGTTCCAAACCGAATTCGGATAATGTAATCTGCACCTTTCGATTTATATTTGGGAAAGAGATGCTGTTTATTTTCCCTCTCAGACAATTGAGGAAAAAATCACCACCCGTATTAAATATTCCCTGCAGAACAATGAGTTCCGGATCATTCACCATAATAATATTGTTAATTCCGACAGCAAACCATTGGCAAATATCATTGAATATTTCCAAAGCCAGTGCATCTTGTTTGTGGGCCGCAGTAAAAATCCTGTTTAACACATCCTGTTCAGGATCTTGTTTCGAAAAAATTAATGAATCAGGAAATCTCTGTTCACCATCAGATACCAGGGTCTTGATTCGCTTTAGCGATACCATTGCTTCAAAACAGCCCTTACCACCGCAAATACACTCTGCACCATTATGAGGGTCGAGAATCATATGACCAACCTCACCGGAAAAATTCTGCGATCCATGGCGAACAGTACCATTTACGATAACCCCTGAGCCGACGCCTTCTCCCATAGCATCCAGGGTAATAAAGTTATCACAGCCTCTTGCTACACCTTTATGCTTCTCTGCCACTGCCTGAAAACGGTTAGTGCAGTCCATAAATACCGGTACATCAACATCTATTCTGTTATGCAGCTCATCAGCAAAACGAATATCATTACCCCAATTGGCATAGTGTGGAGTAAAAACGAGGATCCCCTTTTTAGGATCGACGATTCCCGGCAGTGCAATAGCAATAGAGACAAGACTCCCGTTTACAATTGCTTCATGTCTTTGGAACTCATGCACTATCCGTCCCAACTCATCAAGCACCTTATCGACATCCATTTTACCAATGTCAAAATGGTGTGAATGTATGATATCTGCCCGCATATCGGCAATTGCTGCATAGATAAAATCCGGTCCCACATGAAGACTGATAATACAGCCAAAATCAGGAGAAAATCGGTACAGGTTGGGTTTCTTTCCTCCATCAGAGGTTGAGTCACCCTTTCCTTCGAAGATCAGTATTCCCTTTCCCTCAAAAAAATCTATCACTTTTTGTACAGTAGGTTTGCTTATTCTGGTCTGATCAGTTAAATCACTTACCGAAAGAGTTCCGGATTTGCGAAACAAATCGAGAATTATTTTTCTGTTATGCTGCTTGACCGAAATTCTGCTGCCTGAGTTCATGTATTAAAGTTATCAGGTTATTGAAAAATTTTCCAGTTAAATAGGGCAATCCAAAAGTATTTCCCATCTGCAAGGGATAAGCAAAGTATAATTTCACCTTAACACCACGCTTCGTGCCACCAGATAAAGATTTCAATTCCCCGAGAGAACAATAATATTCATATCTTGATATGCTTTTTTCAGCTCATCATTCATAACATCTGTAATAAGCAAATCTATACTATCCGGGGAAGCAAAGTTCATCAAAGATTCGCACTCAAGCTTTGTATGATCACATAGAACTATTACTTCAGAAGCGGTTTTTATCAGTTCCCGTTGTATCTCCGCATGAATCATATCCGGGGTACTGGCCCCCTTATTTGCAGAAAATGAGCTGGTTCCCATAAATGCTTTATCCACTGAAAGTGCCCCAAGAAAAGTAAGCAGCCCTTTCCCCAAAGTGCAATGAAATCCTTTCCGCAGCAAGCCGCCAATTACCAACACTTCACAACTTTCAATTTTCCCAACAATTCCTGCAATTGTGAGATCGTTGGTTACTACAGACAAGTTTTTTTTGTTTCCTAAAATTTTTGCCAATTCCCGTACAGTCGTTCCGTGATCAAGAATAATAGTATCCCCATCGTTAATTTGACTTAAAGCCAGTCTGGCAATTACCGTTTTTCCCGAAAGATTATTTATGACTCGATTATCAAGTTTCATCTCATAGCCCGGTTTGGTTCTTCTCATAGCCCCGCCGTGTGTCCGGGTTATGTGACCCATCTCATTAAGTTCACGTAAATCATTCCGTACTGTTGTCGTAGAAACTGAAAAAAAATCGCACAGCTCCGCAACGGCAATGCTCTTTTTCTCATTAATCAGTTCTATAAGTTTTGTTCGTCGCTCTTCAGTAAATAACATACACACCTCAGAACTTTGCATATTTATTCTATATTTCTTGATAATTTATAGCGAACCCCAATTTCAGCTGGAAAAATACTCTCCTGCATCTCGGCAGATGCGATAAGCCCGGTCACCTCACCCCGATCAACGGTATTGAAATCAAACATTTCAAAGTGGTGTGGGATCATAAATGGAATGTTATGAGAACGCATTACGTGAAGTGCTTCAGAAAAGTTAAAGTTTCCCACTATTCCATGAGAGCTTAATTCTTCACTTCTCCCGTTTATCGGCATAAGCGCAAGGTCTATGGGACAGGGTTCAAGATTGGCATCCAAACCCTCATACGGAATAGAATCTCCAGGATGATAGATTACTATATCTCCAAAAGTTAACATAAACCCGAGAAACAGGTGGTGGCCATCCTTATCCTGCTGCAGTTCCTCATGGGCGGCAGGTACGCCAACCAGAGAAACATCCTGAGAAAGTGCAATTTTAGTTCCGGCATCAATACTTAAAATTCGATTTTCCGGAGCACCCCGATCTATACCAATCGAACGAACAGCCTCCGGCATAATAAACCGGCACTCGGGATTGTTTTTGGCAACAATCTTCAGTAAACCGGGATCCATATGGTCAGAGTGGCTGTGAGAGCAAAGTACATAATCAATCTTTTTAAAATTCTCCATAGGAATCGGAGGTTCCATCATCCGCTTATGGGGGAATTTTTTCCCTGCGTATTTTACCGATAGCTCATCAGAAAGATAGGCATCAATAACCAGTGTAATTCCAGCATATTGTATAAGAAATCCTGCCTGCCCAAGCCACCAAAGCAAAACCCCATCGCTCTCTTTGCTCTCTACATACTGGTTCACTGTTAACTTAGCACGGGTCAGTGTTGTTTTATCTTTATTCCCCATATCATTTTCCCGTGTAAAACATATTCATTGCTTCAAGAAGAGCCTCATACTTTTCCAGTCTGCGCTGATAATAATCAATAAAAGTGGGGTCACAGGAGATTGAATCCTTAAGAGGTATCCATGCATCAGCTGCCGTAACGGTAGAAGAGAATAATCCAACTGCACAGCCGGCAATAATTGCAGCACCCATGGGTGCACCAAAATTTCGTTCAATTGAGGTTACCGGAACTTTCAAGACTCCCGATTTCATCTCTTTCCAAATAGTGATGTTTTCACCGCCGCCGGTTATTCTCATCTCCTTCAACTCGATTCCAGGCAGCATGTTTAACAGCGCGTTTCGATACACCCCGTATTCAAGTGCCACACTTTCGAGGATTGCCTGAAACATATGCTGATTTGTGTGACTCCACGTAAGACCTGCAAAAGTTCCCCGGAGAAAAGGCTGGCTTGGACTTACCCGCCCACCCATATGGGGAATGAACAATGGGTCATTTTCATCAGATGATAACACAGTAGGATCCAGCCCCTTAAAACGAGCAGGATCACTTTTGTTTTTTCCTAAAACTTCACAGGCAAACCATTCGAGGTTCATCCCGCCGCCATTAATATAGGCATAGGGATGCCAAAGTCCCTCAGTTGCAGAAGCACCGCATCCCATGACCTTTGATGCACTATCGTAACAATAGGTATCCGTCGTTGCGGCAAAAACACTGGCAGTGCCTGCTACATCAACACAAATACCGGGTCGGACAGCTCCGCATGATAAGAATGAAGCAGCAGTATCCCCACAGCCTGCAGCCACGGGAATTGACCGTTTAAGTCCGCACCTTGCAGTCATTTCAGCACTCGTCTCTCCCACAATATACTCAGGGGAGACTATTCCTGGAAGTTTTGACCCATCAATCCCAAACAGAGATATGAGTCCGTCATCCCATCGTCCTGCAAGATTGTCTGCAAATCCGGAAAAATGAAGATAGGTTCTGTCAATGAAACTCTCTACCCCTGATAATCCGCAAAGACGCATAGCGGCATATCCGCCAGGTTGGACAAAAGCTGTTATTTGTCTATATATTTCCGGTCGTTCATGTTTCCACCACAATATTTTCGGTCCATGATTGAAACTTGGCGGGTTGCCCGTTTTTCGGATAATCTCTTCTTCCGCAATCTCTTTCATGGATGTTATATAGGGTGCACATCGGGTATCGAGCCAGGAGTCGTAAGGGGTAACTGCTTTCCCATCCTCTCCAACTCCAATAACTCCCGCCATTTGACCATCAATAGCCATACACGCTATGGCTGAGGTATCAATTCCACCGGCTGAACTTATGCATTGGTTAATGGCTTTACATACGGAATCAACCTGAAACTCCGGATCTTC
Organism: Bacteroidota bacterium; assembly: GCA_013202335.1. The sequence continues at coordinate 50,177 of JABMQR010000233.1, read as the reverse complement.
TTCCGTTATCCCCGGTCCCGGCTGATAGAGCTGAGAAGGAATAAACGCCGTCGACAGGCAGTTCCCGCCGGAATCAAACAGTGAACATTTAACCCCCTGGGTTCCGATGTCTACGCCAAGCAGTAATTTATCTGCCATACACTATCTCCTTTCGGAATATTGATCTGGTTCAGTATACACTGTTTCTATTGCATGTTGATGACACTTTTCAGAAGCTGAAACCTTTATATTACCATTACCCTTTATTACATATTATCATTATAAGGTGATAACACTTTTCAGAAGCTGAAACCTCTACAATACCATCTTCACTTTATTGCATATCATCATGAGAATGTAATGGCACTTTTCAGCCCATTCCCGGCAGCAACATCAGCTATTACCGTATTTATATCATCAAGCGTCGCTGCAGCAGTAATTAAATCTGATACTGCAAGCCGGCCGCTTTCAATCAGCTTAAGGCAATCCCGGTACTGACGCAGACTCTGTCTTGTGGTACCGGCAACAGTGAGCTGTTTATAGTGTATCTCATTTGTATCCAGCTGCACGACAGACCGACCTTTCGGCAGCCCGCCAAAAAACATAATCCGGCCATTGATACCGGCAAGTGAGAAAGCATTCTCCTGAATAACCGGTACCGAGGCTGCAGTTATAACAAGATCAGCCAGACGTCCGGAGGTGTATTTAGAGAGTTCCTCCTGCAAATTGTCTCCATGAATCGTTACAATCTCAGGTAACAGTTTTTTAGCCAGTTCCAGCCGATCTTTGCTTATATCATTAATATATACTGCTGCCGCACCTGCCATCATGGCAACCTTTGCATGCATCAAACCAATGGGACCGGCCCCAATTACCAGCACATGATCACCGGGATATATACCAATTTTCTCATAGGCATTATAGACACAGGATAAAGGCTCAGCCAGAGCTGCCTCTTCAAATGATACTGAATCGCCGATTGGGGTAATATTCCCCTGCCGCACGGCAGCAGCGGGAACTCTCATAAACTCAGCGAATCCCCCATCTACTGAGACCCCAAGAGCTTCCGACTGCTTACACATTTGTGTATTGCCGCTTATACATATATCACAGACTCCACACCCATAATTAGGCGCAACGCCAACACGCTGTCCAACCTGATATTCTGAAACCTTAGAACCGACTTCTTCTATAATTCCGGCAATTTCATGCCCTGCAACCAGCGGTTCATCACCGGCACCCGGCTTGCCGCTTTTGTAAAATCTCACATCGGTTCCACAGATAAACGATGCTTTCACCCGAAGCAGAACTTCATCATCAGCTATTTTGGGGACCGGTATATGTTCAATACGGATATCCTCTATCCCATACAAACGTGCTGCTTTCATGTTCTTCATCGTCTCTACTCCTCTATTCTTACAGGTCTTTTTTCAATGATAGATAGATTCCCCGCATTTACCACTTTTACCGCTTCAAGCCCATCTTTTCCGGTAACACGTGGAGTTTTGTCATTTCGGATACAATCAACAAAGTGAGCATCCTCCCTGAAGTAAGCATCCAGAAAAAGGTTCTGCCAGCTCTTAACAAAGGGGGTACCAATTCCATTAAGTGATACCGTAACTACGTTGAAATTATTTTGTTTGCCCACATGAATAATTCCTCTGGTTCCCAGAATTTCAACCCGTGAATCGTAACCGTACTGCACACCCTGGGCGCCATCCACCAAACCCATAGCATTATTTCTAAACCGGCAATTCATAAGTACGTTGTCATAAAAATCAGGATACTCATCAACGGCATCAGGGCATCGGTAATTTCCGGCTACCGCATATACTTCACTGATATAACTTCCTGAATACCAGTGCAGTGCATCAATATCATGACTGCTGACCTCTGCGAGAGGGCCATTGCTTTTTGCCAGATCATACATCCAGGGTCTTGGGACACTCGGTCCGTGGGTGAGGGATTTAACTGATACTACATCCCCGATTTCACCGGCATCTATCCGCTCTTTTGCGTGCATAAAGCTCTCATCAAACCGACGCATAAACGCCAGCTGCAATTTTACCTTATGTTTTTCCGCCGCTTCGTTCATATCGCTGCATTCAGGGGCGGTCATTGCCATGGGTTTTTCACAAAGTATATGTTTACCCGCAGATGCAGCAGCAACTACTATATCACGATGATACGCTGTCGGTGTTACCACAACCACACCATCGATATCCTTATCTGCCAGAGCATCCTGGTAATCAAGATAATATGTATCAATGCCTAATTCACTGCAGGCCGCTTTTGCAGCTTCTTCCACAGGATCAACCATAGCAGTAAGTCTGGCTCCCGGTACGGCCCGGGCAAAATTTCGGGCATGAATCATCCCCGCACGGCCGCTTCCAATTACACAAATATTTACCAGACTCTGCATTTTTTCTCCTGTTAAGCTGATTCGTCCTTACCTGAAAGCTTTATTTAATGTTTCCCGCACAACTGAAGAGAGCTCAGTTATAGTTTTAAAATCCCCACTGGATATAAGATCAGGTTTTACCATCCAGCTGCCGCCGCATGCAATTACATTTGAAAGTTTAAGATATTCAATCATATTAGTCGCTTTTAACCCTCCGGTAGGCATAAACTTAACCGGATAAACGGTTGCAAGGGTTTTAAGCATTGGGATTCCCCCGGACAGCTCTGCAGGGAAAAATTTCAGGATTTCCAAACCCATGTCCATTGCAGCCTCAACGTGAGAAGGGTTGTTTACTCCGGGAACCATAGGGACTCCCTGAGACAGACATGCTTCAACGATACGAGGATTGAATCCGGGAGCAACCACAAATTGTGCGCCTGCATCGATCGCTTCGCTAAGCTGGTCCATTGTTAAAACTGTACCTGCTCCAACCAGCATATCCGGCCGCTCATTCCGTAAAGTTTTAATTGCCCCGGCAGCAGCACTGGTCCGAAAAGTAATCTCGGCTACTCTAATACCACCCTTTAACAGAGCATCTGCAAGGGGAAGTGCATCGCTTTCATGCTCCAGTTTAACTACAGGAACAATCTTCTCTTTTTGTATAACGTCAAATACTTTCATTTCTCTTTCCTCATTGGTTCTATTAGATTTGTATACCTAATACTTAAATCAGAAATATTTAGGAAAGTCCATAATATTACTTGGAATTATGCTCATGTTATCCCCAAACGCTAGCATTTGTCAACTATTTTTTAGCATTTGGGTAGTTTTTATTATTTTTCTTTGTTATTTACATTGACAACTGATACTTTTTCAGATATTTTTCTGCATATACTATGAAGTGGAGATTAGCTTATGAACAAATATACACCTGCACAAAAAAGAACAATGTATTTTATCGGGGTATCCACCGGAAGTTCTTCTATTATGAAAGTTTTCCCAAAATGGGCTGAATATCTTAACTTAAATGCGGTTATTAAGGGATTTGACTTCACACCGCATGCATCTCCCGAACTCTACCGGGAAGCCGTATCTTTTATAAAGAGTGACAAACTTTCACTGGGAGCACTGGTAACTACCCACAAAATTGACCTGTTTAAGGCCTGCAAAGATCACTTTGAAGGATTCGGAAAATATACTGCTCTCCTTGATGAGGCAAGTTCAATATCTAAACAAGGAGACCAGCTCTGGGGGCGTGCAAAAGACCCCATCACCAGCGGGCTCTCTTTTGAGGCAATAACTGCTCCCGGATACTGGAGAGAAAGCAACGCCGATCTGCACCTTCTCGGGGCCGGAGGTTCCTCTCTGGCGCACACACTTTATCTGATAAATAAGAAAAAAGATGGCGGTGATGTTCCCGGCAGAATTATTATCAGCAACAGAAGTGAACCCAGGTTAAAAGAGATGCAGGAAATCCATGCAAATCTTGATACTTCCGGAATTGATTTTGCGTATATACTTGCTCCCGATCCTACAGATAATGATGCCATTGTATGCAGATTATCACCCGGATCGATGGTGGTTAATGCAACAGGTCTTGGTAAAGATCGACCCGGGTCTCCATTGACAGATAATGTCGTTTTCCCGGAGAATGGAATAGTGTGGGATTTTAACTATCGGGGAGATCTCATCTTCATGAATCAGGCCCGGGCTCAGCAGGATACAAAAAACTTAACACTGGAAGACGGCTGGATCTACTTTATTCATGGATGGACCCGTGTTATTGCTGAAGTTTTCCATATTGATATCCCTACCAGCGGACCGGTATTCAATAAATTGTTAGAATTAGCTGCGTGAGGCAATTTCAAAAATATTATTTATCAGGAGTGAACTTATGAATCATCCATTCTATGTAGAGACCCCAATTCCCTTTGACAGTGCAACAGGTTTAGCGGATTGTGAAAAACCCGTTCTTGAACGACGGTATTCTGACATGAAAAACATGTACTTTAATGAAGGAACAAGGCAGCAAAAAGAGCTGGATGGGAACGATGTCATCTATCGCTTTTACGACCTTGGTGTTCCTGAAAAGTCCAGTGATCTTGCCTACGGAACCAGCATCGTTTACCCTGGAAAAGTAGGAGATGAGTACCATATGACAAATGGCCATTTTCATACAATCCTCGATACCGCAGAAATTTACTACTGTCAGGCAGGATACGGAATGATGATGATGGAGAGTCCGGAAGGTGATATACTCTATAAGGAGATGCGTCCCGGGCAGGCGGTTTATGTTCCCGGGAGATATGCTCACCGCAGTATAAATCTCTCTCAAACAGAAACTCTTGTAACTTTTTATGTGTTTCGTGCCGATGCCGGCCACGACTACGGCTCGATCAAAGAAAAGGGATTCAGAAAGCTTGTAATAGAACAGGAAGGAACATGGGCTGTAGTTGACAACCCAAGGTGGAAATAATGGTCAATAAAAACAAGGGAACTATTCTGGTTACTCCCAGATCTCTTTCGCTAAACGGTCATCCGCTTCTTGATATATTAACAGAAGCCGGCTATGAGGTGCTGATGCCCTATCCGGGAAAACAGCCAACACCGGCAGAACTCAAGGAATCACTTCCGGGATGTGTCGGTTACCTTGCCGGTGTAGAAAAAATCTCAGCAGAACTGCTCTCACTTTGTCCGGACCTCAAGGTTATCAGCCGTAATGGGGTTGGTATTGAAAATGTTCATATGGACGCTGCCAAAGATTTGGGAATAGCCGTTGAAATTACCCGCGGGGCAAACTCGCGCGGCGTTGCAGAATTGGCTATCGGTCTGATGTTTTCACTGCTGCGGAATATTCCTGCTGCAAATAATTCTATTAAATCCGGCGGATGGGAACGAAAACTGGGTATCGAACTTTCAGGCAGAACTATGGGGATACTGGGGACAGGACAGATTGGACAGCACACTGCCCGTCTTGCTTCCGCTCTTGGTATGAATATACTTGCATACGACCTCTACCCTATGCACCAGCTTGAAAAACAAATTTCATCATTCAAGTATGCACCTGTTCAGGATGTGCTGCGGAAAAGTGATGTAGTAACTCTGCACTGCCCGGCTGGAGAAAAACCCCTGCTTGATGAAACAGAGCTCGCTTTGATGAAACAGGGTTGTTATATAATAAATACTGCACGGGCAGCTCTGGTGGACCAACAGGCAATGCTTTCAGCCCTCGTGTCTGGAAAAATAGCCGGATATGCAGTTGATGCCTTTGCATCAGAACCGCCGGAACTCACCCCGCTCCTGAAACATCCAAATGTTATACTCACCGCTCATATTGGCGGGTTTACCGAAGAGAGTGTGCACAGAGCAACCAAAGCCGCTATTGAGAACCTGCTGAAAGTACTTGAAAATTACGGGACATAGGATTAGCTTTTTAATATAACTAATGTAGTAGATACAAACAAAGCCGCTGTATGCAGGAGTTTTAATCATTCCCGCCAGCGGCTTTTTTTAGATTCAAATCAAACTTCGATATGTGAAGTTTTTGATGATTTATAATTTCTTCTGATACAATAAGACAAACATTCATCAAAAAACTTCTAAAGCCAATTTTATGAATTTTCGATTTATGAAATTGGCTCAACCACCGGATAAGGGCGGGAACAGCAGTATGGTATCACCATTTTTAATAAGTGTATCCCATGAATCCTGGTGCTGATTCCACCCGATTCCGTTTAGTATGGTCATTATTTGCGGGCTGGGCAGGGTAATATTTCTTGTTTCTTTCAGATACCGGGCAACATCGTGCAGTGTGCTCCCATCAGGAAAACAGACCTCTTCCGTTTGCCGCCCGGTTTCCCCTGCAAGGGTTACCAGATATTTAATGGTAATTGTTACTTCCATTTCTTCGTTCATATTTATGAAGTCAACTCCATAAGTCCCAGAGTTTCACGGGTCTCTTCGGTAACAACTCCATTACTGTCCCAGCCTCTGGCTTCGTAATAATCATCCAGTAGTTGATTATACATATCTTCGGTTAAAACCTGTCCTTTAATGGGTCCTGATGGGACTGCCTCTTTCAGGAATCTGTCTGGAAGCATATCACCTTTCCTGGTCATCCCCTCTCTATTGATTATCATCCTTTCCAGGGAGTAGATTCTGGAACCTATTTCCAAAAGCTGATTTGTAAACGGGTATCCTGTCGCTGCTTCCATCGTTTCACCTTTGGGATTGTCTGAAAATTCCATAGAACCCCTGACTACCGTACAGATACCCAGACTGTCCACATATGCCCGGTTGTCCTGGATAGTACGCACCAGAGTTCCTTTTCCTTCAAGGGCAAATCGATCGTACTGACCACTCTGCAGTTCTGCCCGAATGGTCCACCCGCCAACGTTGTGACAAGCTCCCCGAACAGATGTGCCGTAGGTCAGGGCATTGCCGTAGAAACCTCTCGGATCATATGCAGCAGGAGACATTCCCTTCACATGTACAAGATACGGTTTCCACTCAGGCCGGGCTAATTCCACCCCTTTCATCCCTTCTGCCAGAAGGTCTCCAATACCTCTTCTCTCTGCTATAAGGGTAAGCATATCCAGCAGAGCCTGACTGTTACCGAACCGGCAATCGATTCCCAGTGTATCTTCTTTGGTTATAAGACCCCGTTCAAAAAGCTCCATGGCAAGAGCTACCATATTGGCACCGGACATGGTGTCCAGGCCAATCTCGTCGCACAGCTGGTTCGCTGCTATTATTGCACCGAAATCATCAATCCCGCAGTTCGGACCTAAAAGTCCGATACTCTCAAACTCCGTTCTCGCTTTAGCCCCTTTGTAGGGTCCAGCTTTCACTTCTGTATTTGTTCCGCAGGCTACCGGACACCGGTTACATGCTGCATTACCGGTTTTGTAATTATCGAATATCGTAAGATGATCTATCGTGTTGATACCCTCGAAGTAAGTTGTCTGAAAATTTCGGGTAGGCATACACCCCAGTTCATTTATAGGCTGAATATATTGAGCAGTCCCGTATTTAGTGTGATTAGCACGGGTCTCCTTCAAATTCTTATATGCACCGCTGCGGATTTCGTTCACTTTCTTTATATCCGCCACAGGAATATCACCGGTTCCATACACTACGAGACCTTTGAGTTTCTTGGATCCGAACACTGCGCCCGCTCCGCCTCTTCCGAAAGCTCTTTGATCTACACACACATAAGAGATTTTTACCAGGTTTTCCGCAGCAGGGCCTATGGTAAGAGCTCCCGCCTGCTTACTGCCCACTGCTTCGTACAGGATTTCCAGTGATTCCACGGTTTGTTTTCCCTTTAGAGCAGATGCATCTTCAAAAGCAACTTTACCCTCTTTTACCGTAATATAGGTCCAGTCATCAGCCTTTCCCTCAATGATCATACCGTCGAAGCCGCAGTGCTTTAGATGTGTTCCCACTTTTCCACTGCAGTTTGAGCAGAGATAGCCTCCGGTTTCCGGTGATTTTGTTGCGAGCTGAAATTTCGTTGCAGCAGGCAAAGGGAGTCCGGTAAGAGGTCCCGCCATGAGAATTATCTTGTTTTCTTCATCAAATGGTTTTATTTCCGAACCTATTTCATCGTAGTAGATTTTTGCACCAATACCCCGGCCGCCTAACAGTTTTTCTATCCATACATCAGGTATTTCTTCAATTGATTGCGTTTTTTCAGTAAGGTTAACCCGTAAGAGTCTTCCAAAATATCCGCCTTTAAAAGATGTAGCCATAAATCTTTCCTCCATAGGTTTTTTTGTTTCACCATATCTGCTTTTCAAAATTTTTATATGATATTTTCTTTAAGCCAGAAAAATGCATCTGTCATTGATGGAAAAATGTTGTCCGCCCTGGCCAGCTGAGATTGCTCAAACGAGGTGCTTATTCCAAGAGCATACAGACCAGCTGATTTTGCTGACTCTATACCTGCCGGAGAATCCTCGAGCGCCAGGCAGGTAGCGGGATCAAGCTGGAGAGATCTGCAGGCTTCCAGATAGCATGCAGGGTCAGGTTTTGTATTTGCAACGTCATTGGAAGTAATAATCACTGAAAAATGATCCATTAAGCCGGCTGCATTCAAAAAAGTTTCTGCAATCTCACGGGAACTGGAAGTGGCAACCGCTTTCGGAAATCCTTTCAGCCCAAGCAGGCCCTCTTTTACCCCTTTAAATGCCCGTACATGTTTTGAAGCATGTTGTTTCATAATATCCCGTTTTAGTTCTACCAGGTTTTCCCAATGCGTCGGTAAAGAATATTTGGATACAAGACCTACTGCTGTTTCGGTATCCGGAATACCGACAAATCCTTCATGCCAATTCATTTCCAGCTCAGCACCAAATTGAGTTAATGCTTCCAACCACGTCTGTTTGTGAAAAGGTTCTGAATCCACAAGAACTCCGTCGAGATCAAATACTATACCCTGAAAACTTTTCATTTGTTCCTCAAAATAATATAAAGTGCTAGCAAATGTTAACTAATAGTAGAATTTTAGCCTCAAACAATAGCATGGTCAAGTATAACATGCCATAAAATCAAATTAATTGCCGAAGTTAGTGAATACAAACCGTATCTTCACGTTCCAGATATTCTCTGATACCGATGCAATTCAGAACAGCGGTTTGGAAAAAAATTAATTACAAGATCATGAGTTTTTCCAGTGAGTCGAATATGAAACAGGTAGTTTTGACTGTTGTTCAGGATAATGAAGCAGCCTGGAAACTGTATCAAAAAGCAGGGTTTGAAATAACCGAAAGTTTTCTTGAGGGAGATGGCCAAATGGCCTATCGAATGATCGCAAAATTGGCTTAGATTATTCTATAGAGTTTTAAATATTTCTGCATACTCCGGCTCATGGACAGTGCATCCTATCGGTTTATTATTTCCAAGCAGTGCACCGCAGCCGCCGCATGTTGTACACCAGTGGACTTCATCAATCCTGCTATGTAATACTTTCTCAGCAAATAGCGGATCTGCTATAGCCTGACGTCCAATCCCGATCATATCTACAAATCCTTTTCCAATATTCTTTTCTGCAAATGCCAGAAGACTCTTTTTTTCCTGATCCTGAATAAATAAATTGTTTTTTCCGTCACGCAGATAGCTGTATCCGGAACCTATAACAGGAATTTTAACCGTCTCCTTAATTACACGTGTCCAGCCAAACAAACGCGGTACACCTTCCGGGTATTGTGCAGACGGCAATAACAATTCCAGATTTGCAACCGCATACCCTGCCGAAACATTGATAAAGTCTATTCCCGCTCTCTCCATAATCTTCACGAATTCTCTCATTTCCGTGAGGTCTTCAAGAATTTCTTCCGCACCTGCAGTTCCGCAACCCCCGGGAATTCCTTCGAAGGGTGATATTCTTGAACCAATTATGAAATCAGGATCTTTGATTTGTTCTCTCATTCTGCCGTAGGTTTCCTGAAAAAACCGTATCCGATTTTCAAACGATCCACCATATTGATCACTCCGTAAATTAGCAGGATGGAGAAAATCGTCAGCCAGAAAACCATGTGCCTGCTTAAAATCTATACCATCAGCACCTGCTTTCCATGCCAGTACGGCACAACTTACAAACGCATCACGGGCCTCTTCCACCTCTTTAGTGGTGAGAATATGAATCTTATCATCTCCCCGGCTGTATGCGCCCACAGGAGGTTTAAAGATAGGATCACTTAACCTTCCCGCATGGCTAAGCTGAAAAATAATAAGTGAGGACTGATTTATCTTCCGAATACGTAATACTAACTCCTGAAACCCGGGCAGGGTCTCTTCATTTAAAACCATTCTGTTTGATCTTGCCTGAGTCCCGCTTGTAACATCAATAGATTCCACATGTATAATACCGGGAAATCCTGAAGCCAGTGCCTCATACCGTCTGAATGTAACTTCTGTGGGAAATCCATTTTTTTCACAATTATTTGACTCTGTAGGTTGATAGACAATCCTGGATGGAACAATCCTGTTTCGAATAGTTATTGTTTTATGTATATTATTAATGTCCATACTGCCTCCGGATGACCTTAAATCCCTTATTAAAAAATCAATTTTAGCAAGTAAATTGCCTTGCTCAGTACATTCTGAACAAGGCAATCAATTAATTATTATTACAGCTCAGGAAGGAATTCCTTCGGAATCTGGTCGTCACCAATCCACCACCAGTCTGATAATTCCGGTCTGACAAAATCTTTAATTTCTTCAGGTCCCATTCCAGTTACTTCAATATAATGCACTTTTTCAACAGCCTCACCCTTCATCGCTTTTAAAAGCACTTTAACAGATTCAGCCGATAGTTTTGTTGTCATGGGAAATACATATCCCGGGATATCCTGTTCAACCAGATATTTGGCATATCCATTCAGCTGATCACCTGTTGTTGGAACAAGTGGTCTCCCTGCCTCAGCAAGAGATTCAAGAGCCGGCCATGACATAAGCCCTGAATCTGCCCAAATACCATCTATCTGAGGGAAGGCATTTAACACTGCTTCCATAATACTTTTAGTTTTTGTTGCAGACCAGTCACAATACTGATGATCCAGAACCTCAATATTAGTATTTGCCGCAAACACTTCACGAGCACCGGTAAGCCGCTCTTCTGCAGTAGTATTTCCTGCAATACCACTGAGCATCATAACTTTTCCCTTACCGCCCAGTTGATCTACCAGCCACTGTGCCTGTGAACGTCCAAAATTGTACAGATCCTGTGTTACCAGAGAAGTATATTTATCTGTTGCAATATTTCCACCAAATACAACTACTGGAATTCCTGCTTCATAAGCCCGTTCAATTGCAGGAGCAATAACTTCACCTACTGTAGGATACACAATAAGCCCATCAATACCCTTGGAAATAAGGTCATCAATATCAGCAATTTGTTTTTCCGGCCGTTCATCAGCATTGGTAATATAGTATTTTGTAATTTCCGGATTTGCTGCTACTTCAGCAAGGAAGTTGCTCTGCAGAAACTGTCTCCAGGAATCACCCATTCCGGCATTACTCCAGCCAATAGTGAATGTTCCATCATCAGAAGCGGCATTTTCTTCTTGCCCTCCGGCAGCAAGCGGCAGCACCAGGACAGCCATGATAATCAACATAATAATAGCAATTTTTTTCATATTCGATCTCCTTTTTTGTTTTTAACAATCATTTACTGTTGTTTGTTGTTAAATAATCTCTTTTGATTATAGTAAGATAGTTAAAAACACCTGTATATGGACAAAACTGATCTGTCATTTGGACATTTCTATCTCATACCCTGTTTAGATTTGCCTTATACAGTTTCAGGGTGTATCATAACGTATTCATGATAAAAAACCGGGTTAAAGTACGAAATATCCAAACCATTCTCTCAATTAATGGTTTAATTCCTCTCTTTTTTGCAGTACTAATTTTTTCCGTATCTTTCTATATATACGCATCAAATGCACTCATGGAAAGAGAAAAAAAGACTCTTATGATTCTGGCTGATCAGCTGACAGGAAGCCTCGAAGCTGAATTGAAAAAAATGAGTAATTTAGCTTTAAACATATCATATTCATCACAGCTCAAAGATGAAATACAAACACACCTGTCTCTGAATCAACAAACTGAAACAGGTGACAAACAACGGCAACTGTACCTGAATGCAGGATCCATGGTGAGAACCATCGGTGAAATCACTGGTCCGTATAAAACGGTTCCTCAGGTAAATATCATTTTCCCAAATCTGAATATATTGGGTAAAGGAATTTACGAACTGATCCATCCATTAACTCGTCAATCAGAAGAAATTATATCCAAATACGATTGGCATACCGGAGCTCTTATCTTTTCCAGCCTGCACCAGGATTCCCTGGCAGGATCGATGTCAGAATTATATCAGAAGGTTTGGTTTATCTCTCTGTATAAGGCAATCTTCGACGACTATCACAATCCCCTTGGGATTCTGGAGATAAAACAGTTTTCCGACACCCTTTTCGGCTTTTTCAACAGAGATCAGGAAAGAATACTGGTTTTCGACAGCAAGGGTGCTGGTGTACAGATTTATCCTGCCATATCATCCCAAAACAACTTCTATGCCGAACTTGCAATTCGAAACAATTCCAAAACAATACAGGATTTCAAGAACCCCTCAACAGGAAAACGAGAAATCATTGCCGTAACAGAATGTCTTCAATCCGGGTGGATAGTGCTCACCATTACTGACGGGGAACGATACCTTAAGCCGGTTTACCAATTTCTCATCGGCATCATTGGGGCAAGTCTTCTTATTCTTGGAGCTGGTTTTTTCATCTCAAAAATACTTTCCCGATTGATTACTGATCCACTTAAGGACCTTAATCACAAAATAAGCCGCCTGGCATGGGATAAATTAGACAATACCCAGTCTGGAAAACAGTTAAACGCCTCATTACTAAATGAAGTAAATGAATTACATTTAACTTTCCAGGAGATGAATAAAAAACTGGATTCTTCCTTATCTGAAATGATTGCAGAAAAAACTTTGCAGACACAATCAAGACTTCTTGCCCTTCAAGCCCAAATGGATCCTCATTTCATGTACAACATGCTTTCAACGCTAAGTATTATGATTGAGGACAAGGAAAACAGTGAGGCAATGGGCACTATTAAGCATATGACCAGGATTCTTCGATATATATCAAACGGAACCACACTCATGGTTACATTACAGGAAGAACTTGATATCATTGAACATTATATCTCCTGCATGCATATACGATTTGGAAATCTTTTGACATTCTCATCAAATCTGCCTGAATCCATGCTAACCCTCCATATTCCAAGACACTCTTTACTGCCCCTTGTCGAAAATGCAATAAAATACGGTATGGACAACAACCCTCCCTGGATCATTCACCTCGAAGGGACCCATACAACAAAATCATGGCAAATTTCACTCAAAGATAATGGCCCCGGTTTCCCGGAGAAATCTCTTACTCTGTTGAAATCTCAAATGGAACAGTGCCGCAAAGACAAAAGCAAGCAGCTTGATTTTCATATTAATGGTATGGGTTTGATAAATCTATTTTCCAGACTGCTTATCTTCTACGGAGACACCTTAACTTTCGATATTAACAATAGTCCTGATAATTCTCACGGCTCAGCTGTCACAATAGGAGGAAGTAATGAATCCCAACGGAAACTTCACTTTCATCATAGCTGAAGATGAGGCCAGAATCAGAAAAAATCTGATAAAAAAAATTGTATCACATGAACCGAAATTTGTTCTTACCGCAGAGGTTTTCAATGGTGAAAAAGCACTGCAGGAAATTGAAAAGAATCAGCCTGATGTTCTCTTTACCGATATTCGCATGCCGGTAATTGATGGAATTAAATTGATTGAAGAGGTTTATTATCATTATCCGGATATTATTATAGTTATCATTTCAGGATATGAAGACTTTTCTTATGCTAAAAAGGCAATTCAATTTGGAGTAATGGATTACCTGCTCAAACCGGTTGATGATAAAGAGCTTGCAAATACTCTTTGGAAAATTACTGTCCGCCTTGAAGAACAGCATCAGCAGCTTGTCCTTGATACAAATACGTATTCCAGTAATTTCGCTCAGGAAAACCTTGCTCAGAGTGTTGTAGAATACATTCGGGAACACTATACTGAAGAGTTGTCAATTCAATCTCTGGCTGACCGGTTTCATGTTAATCCGACCTATATGACCAGAGTTATTAAGAAATCCATTGGGAAAACACCGACAAAATGCATTGTGGATTTAAGAATCCAACAGGCAAAATACTTAATAAAATCATTACCGGATATGGAAATAAAAGAGGTTGCCTACAAAGTCGGATATATTGACCAGGGTTATTTCAGCCGCATTTTTAAGAAAATTACCGGGCAAAGCCCCAGTGAATTCAAAGAGCACCATAGTTTTTAATATTCATTGGCACTCACAAACATATTCAAATGAAAATAGTTGAAAATTGATCTGCTCCCTGATAGGGTTGGTTATCACAATTGCGACAGGTTTAATTAATACTGTGTCAGAGTGATAAGAAAAGCCTCTGGAGGCAAAAACAATCTAATGATAGACAACTACATTATTTATATTACTTTAGCATTTACCGTAACCGCAATACCTGGTCCTGCTGTTGTCTTAACAATAAAAAACAGCATAAAATATGGGTATAAAGTAGCCATTGCCAATATCCTGGGGAATTTTACCGCTATGGTAATTTTGGCTTCAATCTCTGCCGCAGGGTTGGGAGCTCTCATAATGGCATCTTCCACCTTGTTTTCTGTCCTAAAAGTGTTGGGCTGTATGTATCTTGTTTATTTAGGGATAAAAACCTGGAAATCTCCTTATAATGAAGAAAATCTGCAATCTCAAAGCACTGAAAAAGACAAAATAAAGGTATTATCAGTATTCAGACAGGGGTTTGGAGTAGGTATAGCAAACCCAAAAGCAATAGCGTTCTTTACCGCACTTTTCCCTCAATTTATCGACCCTGCCGGAACTTTTTTGCCACAGTTTCTCACACTGATTTTTACTATAGAAGGAATATCTTTCATCGTCCTATCAAGTTATGCCCTGTTATCCTCTTTTGCTTCACAGTATTTATCCCAAAAAAAGCCAATGACCTTTTTCAATAGATTAAGCGGAACAGCCTTTATTGGTTTTGGCCTTGCTCTGATATTTAAGGATTAACTATCGGCACGAAGTATGGTGTTGTAGGAATCTATCAATTTGTGAAAACTATCAGCAAGAACCAATAGACACAATCTGGATAAAAATTTAAGAGATGATTTATGGTAACGGTTCATAGCTGAATTCACGTATGGTAATGTGCTGAGAGTCAGCCATCTGTAACGGCTTCCCCTGAAACAGCCAATAATTCAGGTGTATGGTACTCTTTCCGGGTTTCGGAATCCCATCCCCCTGTCGTACCCATCCGGCAATCAGGTTAGTACCCGGAGTTCCTCCATGCCAGCTTTCAAATTTAATCTGTGTCGGTTCCCAGGTAATACGATGGGTGGTCAAATCTCCATCAAGTTCAATCGGAAAGATATGTGTGTTTCTCTCTTCGGTATAGGGCTGGAGGGTAAATTGACCAATATCACGCTCAGGAATCCCCCATTTGGAAAACTCAATGTCCATTTCGCTGTAGTAGGGTGGATTCTGTTGATCCCAGGTAAAAAAGCCGAAAACTGTCTGGGGATCAAGCTGATCAATATGACCTTGTATGGTGATTGTGTATACCCCATACCCCAGCTTCTCCCTACAGGTGACTTCACTGCAGAGCCAGCGGCCTTGATTATTTGAAATCGTAAGATTCAAGTACCCGGAGTTATCGATCCAGATCGTATCATCACTATTTGAAAAGTAATTGGGTCCCGGAGGGGTCTGTCCATATGAACTTCGCACAACCCAATCATATCCGCTGAAGCTGATAATACGGGGTGCGGCTGCAAGATTAGCGAAAATCAATATGAACAGACATAAAAATGTGTATCGTAGAGTTTTCATATAATTGATTTTGAACATACTCCTTTCCCTGATATCATTATATGCGCTGAGCAGCAAAAATATCTACTCTTAACTTTAACGACTAATATCACTCAATAATGCGAGAGATATGCTTAATCAATACCTATTTCATGTTACGTCTTCAATAGCTGAAGAGCCCTTTGTTAATATATAATATTTCTTTCTTAAATATTTTCAAAGGGTCTTCAAGTATTTACCAATAATCTCCAATAACAGTGTAAATCTGATAATTTTACACAACCGGGTTACAGCAGATTGATCGTTGCCGCTAATCCAACATATGCATATGGGGAGATATCTATTGAACCTGGATCAAAATCAGGATCCATCAAATCTCCAATAGTTACATCCGATAAAACAATAGCATAGCCCCCAACAGAAAGAAATCCTAGATTAATGTCTGCAGAAGCTCTTACCATCAAAGCATGATCTTCAAGGCCATTCTGAAAAGATGTTTCAAAATAACCATTTGTAGAGGCTGCAACATATCCCATTGGACCAGCTGTAACTGCTAAATCTACCAGATCAAATAATTCAAATGATAGGCCTATTCCCGGGATTAGGTAGGCTTCTGTGTAATATACACCATCATTCTCGAAAAAACTTATTGGGAGTATCATCGTTGACAACTCCAATACTGACAAATTGAATCTAATCTCACCGGCAATATAGAAATCTTCTTTGGTAATTTCGGCAGGATCGAACTCTAATTCACCATCCAGGGGAATAGGTTCCATCAGCAAAGCTGAGGCTCCAATACTTAGTCCCAGTAAATCACCTGCAAAAATTGTAGCAGGCAGCAGTAAAAATGCAACCAGGATTAAAACGAATATCTTTCTTTTCATACTTAAAATCTCCTTATAAATATTGTATTTACATATAATATATTAATAACTTACTATTTTGGAAAGCTTTTTTACTGATAGCCACCTTTTTATATAAAAACTCTGGAATTCAAATATATTTTGTGCATTTTGATCACATTTACGGATATAAAAAAGATTCATTTATCAAAAAGATACGTCTGGATTAGGAGTTGCTCTTAATAATGTGTGGATTGAGGAATACGCAACTGAAAACACGGTTATTCAAATTATAAGTTAACAATAAAAATTTTCCTGGGAACATATTTTAAGTTGATGTTCAATTATGTTCGGTAATAATTGACGAAGTACAGCGAGTACCAACATTATTATCCTATATACAGGGTATTGTTGATAAGAGAAAGAAGAAAGCTGATTTTATTTTAACTGGTTCACATCAACCACTATTAGCTCAATCGATAACTCAATCCTTAGCAGGGAGAACCGGAATTGTAAGATTATACCCCTTTACCCAATCGGAAATTGTTACTACAAGAAATAGTGAAAACCCATTTGATCTATGTTTTTCCGGATTCTTTCTTTCAGTTCCAGGCGTTTATACGTCCTATTGCAGGAAGAGCAGGTCAATTAGTTAATTACAATGCAATAGCTGCAGATTCGGGGGTTTCCAACAATACTGTCAAAGAATGGTTGCCAATCCTTGAAGCCTCATATTTAGTGTATAATCTCCCGCCATATTATAATGATATCAGGAAGCGATTGGTTAAATCCTCTTCTACCTGGAACAGTCGTTATCATAAAAACCTTATAACAGCCAGTTCACTTTTTTCATGTAAATAAACGGAAATCTTGTCGAATGGTATAGGAGTCGACCTTTAAATGTATACATTTTCAACAAAGCTAGAATAAGTATATTTTCTATTCCTGATACAGTATTTTCCAGTTGCTTTGATATGGTTATAAAAACTACTTGAATCATTACTCTTTTGTACCAGTCCCGGCTCTATACGAGTATCGATATTTTGACGAAGTTTATAGAGCTGAAATGCTATTTCTAATCTGGTATTCTCTAACAAATCAAATATAACAGCTATATCAATACCACTTTCATTTGTTGATTTCCATGTACTTGAGAACCAAATAGAACAACTTCACGAGGATGAAACATTGCCATTGCACAATTTGCAAATCCAATTGCTGAATTTATAGCTGTTTCTGTATCTATTGCATTTCTCCTTCAGTCTTTTATAACTGTTGCTTACACATATCAAATGTTAGCAATATAATAAGCCCGCTACTCAAAATCCTCAATCCGGATGCTTACCGGATCAGCACCTGAGACATCGAGTCCCCGAATCTCTTCGATTGCGGAGGTATAGTCGGCCTCTTTGACATTATGGGTCAGAATAACAACCGGAGCGTATCCCCCTTTGAATCGTTCGCTTTGAACTACAGAGGCTATGCTGATATTGTTACGTCCCATAATATCCATTACTTTCGCCATGGAACCAGGCTGGTCGAAGAGGCTGAGGCGGAGGTAGTATCGTTTTACAATCTTCTCTGACGGACAGTAGGAGAGAGCGTCTTTCTGAAGCATCATTGTTACACTTACCGGTACGCCAGCACCGCTGAACCTGTCCGCGGCGGCTTCCATAATATCACCAATTACCGCGCTGCCGGTGGGAAGCCGGCCAGCACCCCTGCCATAGTACATGGTATCGTCAACAAGATCGCCTCTGACAAAAACAGCATTGAAGGAGTCACTGACTGAAGCGATCATATGGTCTTTCGGGACAAGCACCGGTTCCACAGAGAGTTCCACTTCTCCATCATTATCCTTGATAATCGCAAGTAATTTGATGCGATAGCCCAGCTCCGCGGCATTCACGATTTCCTGGTTTGAGAGACCGCGGATTCCCGTTGCCGGACAGGCTTCCATGGGAACTGGTGAACCGTAGGCCATTGAAGCAAGTATCACCGCTTTGTGAGCGGTATCAATTCCATCAATATCGAGGTCCGGGGGAGTCTCGGCATAGCCAAGTTTCTGTGCGTCCGCGAGAATTTCATCGAAGGGGAGCCCTTCATTCTCCATACGGGTCAGTATATAGTTGCAGGTACCATTCAGGATTCCGTAGATGCTCTCGATTTGGTTGCCAATCAGACCTGCCCGCTGAGAACGCAGGACAGGAATGCCCCCGCCGACAGCTGCTTCGTAATAGATTCCTGCTCCACTCTCACGGGCAGTCCGGTAAATCTCTTCACCAAATTCAGCCAGCAGTGCCTTGTTTGCGGTAACTACCGGCTTACCGTTCCTCAATGCACGCAGAACAAAATCCTTTGCAATCATGACACCTCCAACCAGTTCAACGATCACATCAATATCAGGATCGTCAATTACCGATAGAGCATCAGTTGTCAGTAAATCCTCATCTATCGCAATCCCGCGATCACTCTCAATATCGAGATCCGCAATCTTTACCACGTTTGGCCGAATACTTGTACGCTGTGAAATCAGCTCTCCATTTTTCCGGATCCCTTCAACAACTCCCGCACCGACAGTTCCAAATCCTAAAATCCCGATCCTCACCTCTTGCATAACTACCCTCTCTTACTGTTAGAACATTTATTAGTTGAGGCTCTTTTTAAAATTTTCGAGATAAAAAATATTGTTTTTATCCGTTAATTAGAGCGAAATAATTGGTTGAAGTTTACTATAAGTGCAAATCATACAATACAAAAATATTGTGCAGAGAACTTCTTCGCAGCCGAAACTTCAATTCGTCCAGGTTAATTACCTAATAAATCTCTGATTATAAAAAAAACCTCGTTTTTTATAATTTTCCCTCAGAGTATGATGGGAAGTGGGAATATTATCAAGAACCCCCTTCTACAGTCTGGAAAGAAACACGTATTATGAACATTTTCTGTGCAATAGATCTTTCTAAACAAATATAAGTCGTCCTTTATAAAATAATACTTATGAGGACGACTATAAGAATTAGATACTGACCCGAAGCATTGATGTCCGCCTGCCGATTCAATGTGATTCCCTCAACTCAAATTTGCAAAATCATTAAGTAGAAAACTCAATTGAAAATTTTTAAATCATCTTAATAGTAAAACTGTTCCATTATATATGTTTTCTTGTAAATAAACGGAAGTCTTGTCGACTGGTATACCAGTTGTACTTAAAATGTATATATTTTCTGCACCAGATTAATCCTGGAATGCGAGTTAGTATATTTGAATACTTGCAACAAAAATGTTTTATGACTACAAATTTTGAGCCCTATACCAGTTGACCTATAAATGTATACATATATTATATTTAGCAATTTCTGAAAATGTATTTTAACTAGCTGAGACAGATAGAAGACATGAGTGCATCAGATTATATATCTACCTCTCTAAATTTTACACCTTTTATTCGAATATATTAGATGATATACAGTTTACACAGATATATCAGCCTAAAACCATCATCCATAACTCTTCAGACTCAAGAACAAAATCAGTAATCAGTTTGATAAAGGGGCCATAGTCAAAAGTAGTATGTGCCAGGTCAATGACGTCATAATATTCAGCCCGTCGTTCATTTTTTATGATAATTGGAGTATACCCATGTTTCATCAATTCAAAGTTCAGCAGCAACCTTGCTGTTCTCCCATTTCCATCGACAAAAGGATGAATTTTTACAAATTCTCCATGAAGCAGCGTGGACTTGACTACAGGATGATATGATTCCCACTCAGTATGGTACTCTTTTAGCAACTTTTGCATGAGATTGTCCACATCATAATGATTCGGCGGTATATGTTTTGCTCCACTGATTAATACATTTTCATTTCGGTATTTTCCTGCATTTCTATTGTCAATCTCTTTTAAAATCAAAGCATGAATATTTTTAAGGTTCCATTCAGTCAATCTTTCATTATTTTGTATAAGCTTCTCGATAAAATATATAGCTTCCCTGTGATTGATGGTTTCAAGATGTTCAACAACACTCTTGCCACCTATTGTAATGCCTTCCAGTACAACTTTGGTTTCTGATAAAGTTAATGTATTACCTTCAATTGCATTACTGTTATAGGTCCATTCAACAATTAACTTTTCATGGAGCGATTTTACTGTATGCTTAGGTAAGGGTCTTTGGTCATCAATTTTCTGTTTAAGTTCATCTACTTTCGTAAAATCATAATGAAGTCCCTGATATGTATTTTTTTGAACTTCTCTCCCATCAATTGGTTTAACTGAATTCTCAGGGATTGACCAATTTCTTCCAATTTTCACAGCTCCTTCAATTCTTCCTTCACTACATAAAACTCTTACTCTTCGATCACTGATTCTCCATTTCTCACTTGCCTGCTTAACGCTGATAAATGACATACACACACCCCTACTATTATACCGATATCGGAACAATACCTAAGTATATAATAATTGTTATGAAAACACAATATTTCCTGTGTATCTAAAGAGTTGATACATTCAGTATCGTAAATAAGAGTTGTCTGTGTCTAAACTTACTCTGCTCAGTGATTGACCTGCTCCCCGAAAATAACCCTACGTGATATTGAAGTTTTATGAAAAATATCAAATATCCTTCTATTCTACCCTAATACTTATATTCATCCATAATAACTATGGTCAATATATACATCTAAGGGGTCCAAGTGGTATACCAGTCGACAAGAGTAATATCCACCTTTCAAAAACTATCAATCTGAAGATTCATAATCTTACCCAGAGCATTCAACTCGTGTGAAACGTCCCCTTCTATTAGAATTATATGATGAGAATAGGTCTTTTCCATAAATTCCTTGCCATCGGAAACTTCAACTATTCCGCCGTTTCGACAATCAGATGTGGAATCGTACTGAGCATACCCTTTAAGCTCTGCTTTAACAGACATAAACTTTTCCATTGAAGCATCAAGTTTGGAAATTGTTACCGGACCAATTTTCATAAGGGCATCGAACATATGGGAATTTGAATTTACTATCTCCAGAACCGGTTCCCGCAGGATCCAGTCTGAGCTATAAGAGCGCGGCAGCAAGCCAAAATACCCGCAATGTGCAAGAAGAATATGATCATCCGGGTTTGTAATATTTTCAGGAAAGTTTGGAATCTTCTCATGCTTCAAAGCGGCCATTCCCATAAGAAAAGGATAGATATTCGTCATCATCAATGGCTTTTGTAAACTTTGACTAAGCATATATTTTGTTGCAAGTGATACTGTATCTCCCTCGCACGCCCATAACATACCCCGCTCCTCCAGTAACCTGTCCCAGGCAAGGCAGGGAGTCGAATTACAGAATCCCGATTCATTCAGACAATTAGTACCCATACCCACAATCAAATCCGAATCAATTTCATCATTAAGAGCCATATACAATTTTACTGCGTTAATCGCCATGTGCTCAGTAAATCCTGAAGATACGGGATAATCCCAGGATTTCCACATTTTCTTCGCATCCGCATCAGTATATGTTAAAGCCTTCTTCCCTAAGCCCTGTAAACTTCTCCGTTCTATCGAGACACCAAATTTCTTCTGAATATTCCGTGTACACTCATCTTCCCACCAAAAAAAGGATTTAAAGATATCAGGCTGAAACCCCTCTCCGGGATTATCCTGAAATATAAGGAATTTCGATTCCGCCATTTTCCGTTTTACGGCAATCATTCTGCAGTAAATCTGTGCCTGCTCAAGATTGTAGGGAGCAATAGTAACGATCCCTTTTGATGAAAGAAAATTAGATATTTCCCAGTCCCACATCGATACCGTGGAGAATTCAGATGTAATTATAAGGATAGGGACAGAGATGCCGGTAAATGCTTCAACACTTCTATACGCTTCCCCAAGTATTTCCGGGAACACAACAGCATCACACTCCGGCAGCGAAGAACCAAGAGCCGCAGGTTGTAAAAATTCAGCATCATTCTCAAGCAAGCTCCTTAACCGCTGAAGTTGAATCTCGAATTTTTCTGTTTTCTCTTTTTTAAAATATAAAGGTACAATTCTTGCTTTCATTTTTGATCCCTACTCTTCTTTTTTCTTGTTAAAAGCGACTGCTAAAATAAGGATTAACCCTTTTAGAAACATCTGAATATACGGATTTATATCCAGTAAATTCATGATATTTGAAAAAATAGTTAAGGTTAGCACTCCTCCCACTACACCCATTGGATTACCAAAACCCCCTGCCAGAGAGATCCCGCCAATAACGGATGCTGTTATTGTATCAAGTGCATATCCACTCCCTGTAGTTGGACCGCCGCCGCCCATACGGGCGGCAAGGAATACTGATGCCAAACCAACCAGCATTCCCCCAAGTACATAAGTGAAAAAGCGCACTTTCCTAACAGCAATACCGGAGATCTGCGAAATATGCTGGTCACTACCCACAGCATATATGAGTTTCCCCCCTTTATGTTTTCGCAGTAGAAGGAAAACAACGATAAAGATAATCAGGAAAAAAAGAAAACTGACCGGGATTCCTAAAAATTTTCCCTCCGCAATAAACCTAAAACTGCGCGGTATGCCGCCAATGGGTTTTTTTGTATAGAAATAGATCAATCCCTGAAGTATTGAGCTGGTAGCAAGGGTTCCCATAAAAGCAGGTATCCTGAGAAATACCACCAAAAATCCATTTAAACACCCAATTAACAGAGAAACGAAAATAATGGAAAAGAAGACCGTCACCACACTGACTTCCGGTATGGTACTGAAAATGGCGGCAGCCATAGTTGTCAACAAAGAGACGGCAGCGCCGATCGACATATCAATTCCACCCGATATCATAACAAGAGCCTGAGCCAGTGCAGCTATTCCCAACCCTACCGGTTGAATGAGAAATACATTCTTCATATTCCGGAAAGTTAAAAATATGGGACTGCTGACTGAACTGAAAATAAGCAGTGCTGCAAGAATATACCAAACAAAGTTATCTGGTGAAAATTTGAGAAAGCCGCGCTTTTTTGTTACTAACGATACCATCTTTTTCTGTCCTTTTTAACTGAGAGAATATTCATGACCGACTGCAAGAGAAAGTAATATTTCTTCAGTTGCAGGATTTGTATGCTGATCAACAATACCGGCTATCATTCCACGCTGAAGAACGAGAATTCTGTCGGACATTCCCAATATTTCCGGAAGTTCCGATGAAATCATGAGGACCGATTTCCCCCTGGCAGTCAGCTCGCGAATGATTTTATAAATCTCATGTTTCGCACCAACATCAATTCCCCTGGTAGGTTCCACAATAACAAAAACTTCAGGTTCAGTGAGCAGCGCCCGGGATATGAGTACTTTCTGCTGGTTTCCGCCACTGAGATCTCCAATTTTGGTATGAATTGTCGGAGTTTTTATCTGGATTGATTTTACCTGCTCTTCTGTTGCTCTTTTCTCATAGCTATGATCAATCACCCCGTGTTTAAGGAACCGTTTTAAACTGGTAATAGTGGTATTCTCAACAATGCTCATAGCAGCAATAATACCTTCATTTTTCCGGTCTGACGGGATATAGCAAAACCCGTGATTAATAGCTGAACCGATATCGGTGATATTCACCTCAGTTCCATACATTTTTAAAATTCCGGAATTTCGTTTTACTGCTCCAATTATTGCCTGAACAAGCCTGGTACGGCCGGATCCGACCATTCCTGCCAAACCCAACACTTCACCTTTTTTGAGTGAAAAGCTGATATCCGAAAGTTCTCCCTCAATACAAAAATTACTGATCTCCAGAATAACTTCTTCTGAAGGCAATCCTAATGGTGGATATATATCCTGAATTTCCCGTCCAACCATATGTCTGACCAGGTCATCTTTGGTAATATCAGCAATATTGAAGGTTCCCATTCCAATCCCATCTTTAATTACGGTTACCCTATCTGCTATTTCGAATACTTCCTCGAGCATGTGTGATATATAAATTATCGTTACACCCCGTTTTTTTAATGATTCAATTATGGCAAATAATTTTTTTAACTCTTTATCAGTCAGAGGTGCTGATGGTTCATCCATAATTAATATCTGAGCATCGACTGACAAAGCCTTCATAATTTCCACAAGCTGTTTCTGAACTACAGACAAATCCTTAACAGTGGCATCCGGATCAAGATCAATATCAAGAAGAGACATCAACTTCCTGACTTTATTCCTTGCCTCCTGTTTCCTGAGAAATCCTATTTTGGAAACCGGTTCCCGGTTAAGAAAGACATTCTCAGCAACAGTCATATGGCTGATTAAACTAAATTCCTGGAAAATAATAGAGATCCCGTCTTTTTGTGCCTGTGCAGGATTCTTTAGAACAACCTCTTTCCCCTGATAAAAAATCTTTCCTGCATCCGGAGTATAAACTCCTGATAGAATTTTCATCAATGTTGATTTGCCTGCGCCATTTTCTCCAACCAGACCATGAACCTCACCACGGATAAAATCCATATGAATAGCATCAAGTGCCTTTACCCCTGGAAAAGATTTGGTTATTCCCTTAAATTCCAGAATTTTTTCATCTGCAGAAATTTGCATACACCACACCATCACCTTGCTCGTTTTAATAAGCCGTATTTAGAATAAATCTAAACTTTTTTTCGCCCTGATATCCCTAAAGCAATAATAATAACCAACCCTTTTATAACCAGCTGACTCTCCAGCGGAAGACTGGCCAATAGTGCAAGATTTGTTATCATGAGGAGGATGAAACCTCCAAGAATTGTTCCCTGAATTGATCCGGACCCTCCTCCAATTGCTGCACCGCCCAGTACCGCAAAGGCTATGGAATCCAGATCATATCCTTTTCCTGCCCAGTTATCCGCAATACCGGTATAACCGCCAATAAGGATACCGACAAATGCAGCAGACACTGCGGAAATGATATATGCCCAAACTATAATCCGATCTTTGCGTACCCCGCTCAAAACTGCAACACGCGGGTTGCTGCCTACCACATAGAGCTTTCTTCCAAACCCGGTTTGAGAGAGCAGGAACCAATAAAATATCGCAATAACAATAAATACAACAAAGAGATTGGGTAATATACTAAGAAAACTTGCTGTGCAGAACTTCTTGAGACCGGCAGGAATAGCCCCGCGGGGTATTCCATTGGTCCAGATCATACGTAATCCGTTAACAACAATTGCCGTTCCTAAAGTACCGATAAATGGAGGAACCTGTCTTCGGGTTATAAGATAACCGTTAAACAGGCCCACCCCGGCAGCCAAAGCAAAACATAAGAGCATAACCGGGAAAATCATACCATTGCTTGTCATAAACGTTGCAGCTATAACATTGGAGGTTGCCATAACAGCACTGACAGACAAATCCAGTCCTCCGGAAATAATAACAAATGTTTGCCCCATAGCTGCAATGGCAATCATCGAAAAATTTCTGACCACATTAAGTAAGTTGTTCAGATTAAAAAAGTTCACACCTTTTACTATATTAACCACAAATGCCATGATTATTATCAAAAACAGGGTAATCAACAACCCGATTGAGATGCCGCTTCTTTGTAATCTCGCTTGTATTTTTTGCATAGTTTTTCCATCTGGTTAATTATCAGTACACAGAGAAATCTCTGCAGACTCTATTGACTCAGTAATTTAAAGGGTGATTGTTCTTCCCTCTTCAGCTGACAGCAATGCAGCATCAAGTATTTCCATCTCTTTTACCCCATCATCAAAATTAGGTGAGATACTTGATCCTTTATCAACTGCATCAATAAAATCAACTACTGCATGAACAAACTCATGCTCATATCCGATAATATGCCCGGGCGGCCACCAGTTTGCAATATAGTCGTGAACCCCTTCAGTTGCCAGAATTGTACGAAAACCCTGAGTTCCTTCCGGATCGTCTTTGGAAAAATACTGCAGTTCATTTAGACGTTCCAGATTAAAAATCAGTGATCCTCTGCTTCCATAAATCTCAAAAAAGTTGTAATTCTTTCTTCCGGTTGCAAAACGGGAAGCCTCAAACGACCCTAAAGCGCCATTCTCAAACATCACGGTCATAAAAGAAGCATCTTCAACGGTAACCTTCCCCATACCGGTTCCGCTTACGCCGCCTTTAAAGGTTGCTGCATTTTCATTCGGTAGCGGACGTTCTGAGATAAATTGTGTGGTCATTGCCATAACTTTAGCAATATCTCCCACAAGATACCTTGCTAAATCAACACTATGGGAATTCAGATCGCCATGGGGTCCGGATCCGGCTTTGTCTTTCTGGAGATGCCAGGTCAGAGGAAATTGCGGATCGGTAATCCAATCCTGCAGATAAGCACCTCTCCAGTGATAAATATCACCAATTTTTCCATCATCAATTAATTTTTTTGCCAGCCTTACAGCAGGGCATCGTCGATAATTATGATTCAGATAATGGACAATCCCTGCAGCTTCTGCAGCAGCAGCCATCTCTTTGGCCTGATCCAATGTCATCGCCATGGGTTTTTCCAAAAATATATGCTTTCCTGCTTTAGCAGCCGCCAGAGCAATCTCATAATGAAGATGCTGGGGAACAGAAATATCTATAACATCAATATCATCCCGCTCAATAACTTTACGCCAATCAGTCTCAATCTCTTCCCATCCCCAATTGTCTGCAAATGCCTGCAGGGGTTCTTTCCTTCTGCCGCAAGCCACCTTCAATACGGGTTTAATTCCCATAGTGAAAAATTTGGGAGCCTGAAGCCATGCATTACTATGAGCTTTCCCCATAAATTGATAGCCTATTATACCTATATTAATGGTTTTCATTCCTTCCCCCTATTTTACATTTCTGACAATTCTGTCCAGTTCCCGAATACTCTGCGCAACAGCAGCGTCTTCATCATCATTATAATCAGGATGCAGATAATCAATTTCAACTGCAAGAAAACCTTCAAATCCATTGTCATAGAGGACTTGTGCAAGCTGCTGATTATCAACCAGCCCATCTCCGACCGGTGTGCAGGCAAAAAAGTGCCAGTTAGTCACATCCTGCCCTCTTTCCGGCTTTAGATCCTTAACATGAGTCGCAAATACATGCTTTGCGAGTTTTTTAGCACCGTTTACCGGGTCATCCAAAAGGCGCATGAAATTTCCTGTATCAAAATTAATACCGAAATTCGGATGATTTACATTTTGTATAAGTGTCAGCATTTCATCTGCCGTAAAATCGATATGATTCTCATCGGCCAGTTTCAATCCATATTTATCCGCCATTTTCATAGCGTCTTTAAACATACGGGTTAATCTCTCTATCTGCAAGTTATGATCCTCAAAACGGAACATGAGGCTGCTTCCGACAACCCGCATAACCTTTGCCCCTATTGCTTGGGCATATTCCATCATTTCCAACATTTCATCGTAGGCTTGTGCATTTTTTCCACCCTCTAATCCATCAGGATGCCCCCAGGCAAAAACACGATCAAGGTTATAGTCGTCCAGTTTCTTTTTTATTCCTGCTAAATAGCCTTTATCAAAACTGGGAAAAAAGCATGATTCCAGAGAGACTCCGTCTACACCCAGTTCATGGGCTCTGTCCAGATAATCATCTAGCGTCATCGTTTTATCCGGTTTATTTTGTTCCGGGTAGACTTCTCCCATAAATCGATGATAACAGTAATTATCAATACCAATCTTCATTTTCCGCATACAATCCTCCAATATAAAACGTTTTAGAGTTATCTAAAACGTTTTAGGTTTAGTATAAATAATACCATACTTTTCACACCTGTCAAGTAATATAATCTGTGTAATTTGTTACTAATTTAAAATACTGCCAATTAATCTGAAGTATTCGGCTTTGTGCTTTCACGGATTATTAATTTCGGTTTAAGCATTTCCACAGGTTGATCAATTGAGGTTACACCTATACGGGAAAGCAGCAGCTCCCCTAAACCAAACCCAATATCCGGCAGTCTGCCGTCTACAGTAGTCAGCCTGGGATAAATAGCTTTTGACAATCCCATATTATCATACCCGATAAGACTCACATCCTCCGGAACTCTCAGACCTTGCTTATATAAGTAGCGGAGAACCCCGGAAGCCATAAAATCATTTCCGCAAAAGAGTGCTTCCACCTGTTTTTTTTCAAAAATCCTCACAGCAGCTTCATATCCGCATCGAATTGTCCAATCCCCACTGTCCTCAATAATATCCGGATCAGTCCCTGCTTCACTGTTAAATACATCAAAAAACCCGCGTCTGCGTTCTGAGGCGTCATAATGCTCTTCAGGCCCATTGATAAAGGCTATACTTTTAAATCCGCACTTCTGCATATATCGGGCAACAAGTCGTCCCCCCAGATAATTATCTACCCTAAAAGAGGTAATTTTTTCATCCGTCAAATGGGAGTTCAACACGACAAAAGGAAATCCATCAAGAATTTTGAGAAATGACATGTGTCTTTCATACTGAGGAATAATTATAATACCATCTACACTCTTCCCGTGTACCTTTTGATAAAAGAAATCATCAAGGTCAGGATCTTCCCAATTCCGAACATCAAACGTAACACTATACCCGTGTTTCCCGGCTGATTCCAAAACGCCTTCAATATAGTTATAAAAAAATGTAGTATCTACCACCAGATTGGTATATCGGGTTGAGTTTAATATCACCATTAAAATAGTATGGGTTTTCCCGGTAATTAATGTTTGACCTATTCGATTTGGCACATAATTTAACTGTTTTGCACAGTCAACAACTAATCTCCGTGTCTCTTCACCCACCGATTTCCCGTTCAAAGCCAGGGAGACGGTTGCCGGAGAAACTCCTGCAAGTGCTGCAACATCCTTTAAGGTGCTCATAAGTAATCCCTATTACAAATCGTATTTCCGACAGTATTCATTAACATACTAGTATATTAGCTCAGAAGTATTTTTCATGCAACAAATGAAGACATCTCTCTTCAATAGGATTTGCCAAACATCAATTCATACAGCTTTTCTCATAAATAAATATTAAAAATCCTCAGCAGAACCACCATAATCCCATAGCAGACTGCAGTCACAGCAAGTGATATCCCCATACTACCATAAAAGTTCATTCCAGACCGCAGTAATATCGGCAACAGGATAAAAAGGGCAAGTGACGGCAGAACCATCCAGAATACCTGAGAAGACAACACACTCACTTTCTCAACATCTTTCGTTTCAACGAAAAGCCAAATCGCTGCCAAAACAAATACTAATGGAATAGATGCGAGAATTGCCCCAATCAGGGTTGTTGTAATCGCAACTTTAACAATATAGTACCACATTCAATTTCTCCATCAGGGTCTAAAGCATATAATCCATATGAATATCATTTGGTTCCAACCGAAACAACTCCGCATCTACATCACTTGTTATGCTGCAGCCCATATGCTTATAAAACTCAACCGTATTTTTATTTTCACAGGAAGAGATGTAGAGCCTTTTTGCCTTCAGATTATTAGCCTCTTCAACCGCTTTCATAAACAGAATCCTGCCGATTCCCTGCTTTCTGTAAGCACGATCTATATGCAGGAATTCCAACTGTACGGTATCTTTGTGCTCTCCAATCCATTTTGTATCGAGAATGACAATAGCTTTAAGAGTATGGGCTGCAAAACCGCATCTGATATGAACTGAGGCTATTTCATAAATCAAAAGACCAAATCTATATTTTGGTTCATTTTAAGAAATCAGCCTTTAAGATAATTTATTTCGAAAAATCATCCCCATCACCTGATAGATAAGCTGAGCAGCAGAGAATTCACAGAAATGCAGGTTCTCAATAGGGGCAAGCTCCACTACATCAAACCCGACAATTGACCGCTGGTCAGCAATTGACTGCAGCATGCCCAGAATCTGATACCAGCCCAGTCCGCCGGGAACAGGGGTACCGGTAGCCGGCATAATTGAGGGATCCAGCCCATCAACATCAATCGTGACAAAAACCTTATGGGGAAAATCGGCAGGCAGGTTTATTGTCATAACAGATTCAACAACAGCCTGTTTTGCCCCAATCCCTGGAATATTGTTTGCGCTTATGAATTCAGACTCCTCCTGGCTTATACTCCTAAGACCAATCTGAAATATCGGAAGCTGAAGCTCATCAACAATCCTTCGCATAACACAGGCATGACTATATTTTGAGCCTTCATACTCTTTACGGAGATCAGCATGTGCATCAAACTGAATTACTCCGATTTCACCATAATGATCCCTGCAGGCCGATACCGGAGCAAATGTTATTGAGTGTTCTCCCCCGATAAGCACAGGAACAGCATTTTTTTGCAAAGTATCAGCGGTTTCGGAGGCTAACCGGGAAAAGAGAGCAGCAGGGGATTCACCCTGTCGCTGCTTAACCGGAGATTTAGTATGAATACCGGCATAGGCAGGATTACTGGTTCCATCCCACAATTCAAGCTGGGAAGAGGCCGAAATTACCGCAGTCGGACTATTTTCCGTACCGCTGCCATAAGAAACGGTATCCTCAAAAGGGACAGGAATAACATGAAAACGAGAGCTTTCCGGATTACCGTTTTCAATTTCGGATGATAAAAACCAATTCGCCTGTTTTTCATTGATCATGATAATCTGCTCCTGAAATCTTCATACCCAAAAATTTTTACCACCTTGTAATCACTTACTGCAGGATCATATGTACAAATCGAAGGAAGCCGCACCCCGTTAAAAGTGGTGGTTTTAACCATGGTATAATGGGCCATATCGGTAAAAACCAACCGATCACCAATTGAAAGCGGTTTATCAAAACTGAAGTCCCCGATTACATCACCGGCCAGGCAGGAAAGTCCGCCAAGCCGGTAGGTATATTCTTTCTCATCAGGCATCCCTGCACCCCATATTTCCGGTCTGTAGGGCATCTCCAGAACATCCGGCATATGACAGGTTGCTGAAGTATCCAGTACAGCGATCGGCATGCCGTTATGGATAATATCGACCACAGAGACAATCAGTACTCCCGTATTCAGGGAAACCGCCTCACCCGGCTCCAGATATACATCGACATGATAGGTATTCCTGATATAATCAATCAGTTCTACCAGCTCTTCAATATCATAATCCGACCGGGTAATATGATGCCCGCCTCCCAGATTAATCCACTTCATCCCCGGTATCCACTTGCCGAATTTACGTTCTACAGCCTCCCATGTCCTTACCAGAGCATCAGAATTCTGTTCGCACAGATTATGGAAATGGAACCCGTCCACTCCCTCAAGATTGTTCCCGTCAAATTCTGAAACCGGAATCCCCAATCGGGAATAGGGTGATGATGGATCATAGAACGGCACATCAGCCTCCGGCTGCTCAGGATTCAATCTGAGGCCGACACTTACGGATTTCTCTCTGGTATTGGTAGATGCAGCCAGTACCGGGCGCAGCCGGTTTAGTTGCTTCTGGGAATTAAACACAATATGATCACTGTATTTCAAAAAATCATGCAGGGTATTATCTGTGTAGGCCGGGCAATATGAGTGAACCTCTTTACCCATCTCCTCGCACCCCAAACGGGCCTCATCCGGAGAACTGGCGCATACCCCGTCCAGATAGGAGCCAATAAGATTAAAGGTTGAGAACATGCTGAATGCTTTTAGGGCCAGCAGGATCTGTGCACCGCTTCTCTCCTTAACTCTGGAGAGAACGGCAAGATTCTGTTTGAGAGCCGATAGATCCACCACGTACGATGGGCTCGGTACACGGGTGGGGTCAAACCCTATAAAGTTACGATTTTCCATGGAAGTCCATACCTGTTCAGATCCTTCATGAAAGGTTCAGGATCAAACTGCTCCATATTAAAGACCCCACTTCCTTTCCACTTACCTTCCATAAGCATTTTTGCCCCTATCATGGCAGGAACACCGGTAGTATAGCTGATTGCCTGTGAACCCACTTCCCGATATGCATCTTCATGGTCACAAATGTTGTATATATACCTTTTGAGCGGTTTCCCGTCTTTTACCCCGGAAATAATGCAGCCGATACAGGTTTTTCCCTTTGTGCGTTCGCCGAGGGAAGCCGGTTCCGGCAGTACTGCCTTAAGAAACTGAAGCGGAACAATTTCCTGTCCCTGATACAGAACCGGATCAATACGGGTCATTCCAACATTCTGCAGGACTTTAAGGTGTGTAAGGTAGTTTCCCGAAAAACTCATCCAGAACTGAGCCTTTCTCAATGTGGGATACTGTTTTACCAGAGATTCCAGTTCTTCATGGTACATCCGGTAGATCGTGTAGCTGCCCACTTCCTCAGGGCAGATATAATCTTTTGAGCTGCTCATAGGTGCAGTCTCAACAAAATCACCATCTTCCCAGTGGCAACAGGGTGCTGTCACTTCACGAATATTTATTTCCGGATTGAAATTTGTTGCAAAGGGATGTCCGTGATCACCGCCGTTTACATCTACAATATCAAGTTCATGGATTTCATCAAAATCGTTTTTTGCCAGATATGCAGTAAACACATTGGTAACGCCGGGATCAAATCCGCTTCCCAGAAGTGCAGTCAGCCCCGCTTCCTTGAAACGGTCCTGTAGATTCCACTGCCATGAGTACTCAAATTTAGCAGTATCTCTTGGTTCATAATTTGCTGTATCGAGATAATTTACTCCGGTTTGCAGACATGCTTCCATGATCGTCAGATCCTGATAAGGAAGAGCAACATTCACTACAAGATCCGGTTTATAGGAGTTTGTCAATGATGCAAGTTCACTGACATTATCGGCATCAACCTGTGCAGTCTCTATCTTTCTATTCAAACCGGAGGCAATGGCATCACACTTTGATTTTGTACGGCTTGCCAGCATTATCTCTTCAAAAACCTCAGGCACCTGTGCACATTTATGGGTAACTACCTGCCCGACTCCACCTGCACCGATTATTAATACTCTTCCCATGCTTAATCCCTTTCTGTCCTGCCGGATTTAACGTTCATAATAGGTATAGCCGCGAAGTCCGGCCTCGAACCGTGCAACTACTCCTTTCCTCTCACGCGGAGTAAGGTACCCCTCTTTAACGGCTTTTTCCGCTTTCTGCCTGAACCGTTCAGAGATTGCTTTTATATCATATTCTACATACTGAAGTACGTCTGAAATAGTATCGCCTTCAATCTCACGGATAAAATCGAATGAACCATCCGAATTAATCCTGATGCTGACAACGTTCGTGTCCCCAAACAGGTTGTGCAGATCCCCCAGAGTTTCCTGATAGGCACCAACAAGGAATACGCCGAGGTAGTATTCACTCTTATCTTTTAATTCATGAAGGGGGAGCGTTCTTTCAAGATCATGCACTCCGATAAACTGATCAATTTTCCCATCGCTGTCACAGGTAATATCCGCAATTATACCTTTTCGTGAGGGTCGTTCATTCAGTCGGTGGATGGGCATAATCGGAAAGACCTGGTCAATTGCCCATGCATCAGGAAGTGATTGGAACACGCTTAGATTAGCGTAGTATATATCTGCCAGTGCTTCATCCAGGTTTTCAAGACCGGATGGTATCCGTTTGCGGTTATTAATCTCCTCTGAAATCCTCATCATAACCAGCTGAAAAAGATTTTCCGCATATGAACGCTGCCGCAAAGTAATTTGTTCTACTTTGAACTGCTGACGAATTTCATCGCGATAGTATAAGGCATCATTCAGGCACTCCTGAACATTTTTCTGGTTCACAATAGTATATACTTCATAGAGATTCTCTATCATCTCCGGCATATCTTTCAGTGTGTTTGGATCCAGCGGGTTTGGCGCAAAGCGGGCAGTGTCCAGAATATTCACCAGCAGCACCGAGTAGTAGGCGACTGTCGCCCTCCCGGACTCACTTATAATAGTCGGATGTGGAATCTCCTTCCCATCCAGGACGCTGATAACAACTTCCACAACATCAGTGGTATATTCATCAAGATTATAATTCTTGCTGAAAGTATAATTTGTCTGAGACCCATCGTAATCAATTGCAAGGCCGCCGCCGATATCCAAATATCCCATCGGAGCGCCTTCTTCAACAAGATCCGCATAAAACCTGCCAGCTTCCAAAACAGCCAGCCGTACATCTCTGATGTTCGGAATCTGTGATCCAAGATGAAAATGCAGTAATTTAAGACAATGCAGCATCCCGTTCTCTTTCAGCTTATCAACTGCTTCTATAAGTTGGGTGGGGGACAGTCCGAAAATACTCCGGTCACCGCCGGAGGCACTCCAGTTGCCGCCTGCCCTGGTTGATATTTTTAACCGGACACCTATATTCGGCTGTATACCCAGTTCTTCTGATCTTTTGAGAACCAGATCCAGTTCTCCGGGCATCTCAATGACAAAAAAACATTTGTAGCCCATTTTGATGGCTTCAAGTCCAAGGTCAACAAATTCCTCATCCTTATAGCCGTTACAGATAAGACAGGCCTCTTTATCCTCAAGTAATGCAAGCGCCGCAATTAGCTCAGCCTTGCTTCCTGCTTCCAATCCATGATGATACCGGGCTCCGAACCGGGTAATTTCCTCTAAGACCTGCTGCTGCTGATTCACTTTGATTGGATAGACACCGCGAAAGGTTCCCTGATAACTACATTTCTTCATAGCATTTGCAAAGCTTTGGTTTAAGCGGGTTATCTGTGCATCAAGAAGATTCTCTATTCTCAGCAGAACCGGCATATCCAGACCGCGTTCTGTAATGCCTGAAACTACATCAAGCAGTTTAACCTCGGCTTTCTCACTACTTTCAAACCCCGGAGTTATTGTTGCGCAGCCGTCAGAGGAAATATCAAAATATCCGGCACCCCAATCTTTTATTCGATATAACTGCCTGGATTTCTCACTTGTCCATCGATCCAGCATCTCTTCTTTTTTCATTTTCAGCCCCGCTTAAAAAGCTTATAAGCACAAGACCACAGGCGCAAACCTGTGGTTCAATTTTTTATAATTCAGTAATAGGTATCGTTGTTTTTAACTTCAGAGTAATTCAGTATAACCTGTATCATCTGTTTTGTAAGCTGTTACACAAGGCCCTCTTCCATAGCCAAATCATATTCATCGGGGTAATCTTCAAGATCATCCAATAGAATACTATACAACTCATAGAAGATATAATCGTCATCATCGCAGAACTGTTCTTTAAATTCCTCGGCATCAATTTTTGCATCAAAACAGCCCAAAGCACTTACGCCATCTGTAACAAACCAGAGTTTACTTCCCATATTTCCCTCCGAAACTGTGAGGTGAGAATCTATGAATGACAGCACAAGAAGTTATCAAATGCATCGTAGATGTTACCACGGGATTTGACCTGTCTACCGCTTCCCCAGTTCATCCAAAAATCCCTTCCTGTAAGATAAAAAGCAGACAGTGTTAACTTGAAGGGTTCCTTTGTCTGCAATAGTTAAAATCGATTTCAATATATCTTATTTTTTTTAAATGTCAAGACAATTTTTGCAAGGTGCTGTATTGATCACAATCGTCGTATAAAAAATCCACGCAGGCACACCGTTCTATGATATAATGAACATTGTACACCATAGTACATTTTATACACATTTCTTTAAGCAGGAGATAGAATTATCCATGAAAGGGGACCGAATAATGCAGCTCGAACTCCTCCTTCTCTCCCACCCGGAGGGTATGCGTCGTGCAGAAATTGCGAGACGTTTAGGGGTTCACAGATCAACTGTCGGCAGATACGTCGATGTTCTAAAAAAGCACCTGGATATCAGCGAAGATAAATACTTGATTAAGCTAACGGCAAAAGATGATATGGATATGATGAAGCTCAGCATCTACGAAAGTCTGGCTTTTAACATATCTGCTGAGCTGCTTGCCTCTCACGGAGAGTTTCAAAACCCTCACCTCGCATCAGGACTCAGAAAAATTGCAGGTAACATGCGCTCGTATGCTCCTAATATCAGCCAAAACATCGATGCGGCGGCAGAGGCAATAGAGGTCAATTCCACTGGCGATAATACTCGCTACACGGCAACTTTTGAGGTGCTGATTGATGCATGGGTTTCCGGCAAAATAGTACGGATCAAACATTCACACAATAGTGAAACAGATTTGGAAACCGAATTTGCCCCCTACTTCATTGGCTTTCGGGAAGATGCTCAGGGGAGAAAACCCATAAGTGTAACCGGTCGGCTGCGGCATACTTCAGAAATTGTTACCCTTGATATTCAGGATATAAGAAAAGCGGAAATACTTGATGAAATTTATACCATTCCTGATAATCTAAAACCATTTAAAAAGCCTGATACCGGGGAAGGATATGGTGGAATCGACATGATTCCCCTCAAACTCAAACTGAAAGAGCGCTCAGCAATTAACTCTTTTAATATGCTCTATAGGGAACATATAAAAACGTATGAGGATTCCAGAGGACAACTCTTCTGCGAAATGCAGGCTGAAAATTCCATCGAGCTCCTTTTACGACTGGTGCAATGCGGAGATTCGGTCGAAATTATTGAACCGGCAAATTACCGCAAAAAATATATACGTGAATTAAACAAAATCCTGAAAATATACCAGGATTGATTTAATGTATTAACAGTTGTTTCAGTTCGGTTACAGTACTGAAACGGCATGTTTACCAGGAGGTTTATTACATGGCTAACATCAAAGGAACCAGAACAGAACAAAATCTGCTTAAAGCATTTGCTGGTGAATCACAGGCAAGAAACAGATATACCTATTTTGCCGGTAAGGCAAAAAAAGAGGGATTTGTCCTCATCTCATTACTATTTGAAGAGACTGCTGCCCAGGAACAGGTTCATGCAAAGCAGTTTTTTAAGTTTCTCGAAGGTGGTCCTCTGGAGATTACCGCAGTCTACCCGGCAGGAATGATCGGAACAACATTGGAGAATCTGAAAGCGGCCGCTGAAGGAGAAAATGAAGAGTGGACAATGCTCTATCCCTCATTTGCCCAGACGGCAAAAGAAGAGGGTTTTCCGGGAGCAGCTGCAGCTTTTACCTCTATATCCATTGCAGAAAAAAGGCATGAGGAACGCTACAACAATCTGATTAAAAAACTTGAAGAGGGCACAATGTTCAAACGCGGCAATCCAATTGTCTGGCGCTGTCTGAATTGCGGATATCTGCACGAAGATACAGATGCTCCTAAAATGTGTGCTGCCTGCAAGCATCCACAGTCATATTTTGAAGCATTCGGGGAAGTTGATTGAGCCAAATTATTCAAGAATCAGGATGCTTAAATAATTTGGCTTTTGAAGTTATTAATAAACTTCCTGGTATTAGGTTGATCCTTCAAAATTGTTAATTTTGGAATTACTATCGGGGAATTTATATCCGGTAAAAAATATAGGTGTAAAACACAAATAAGGAGCTAATAATGGCAGTTGCAATTAAACATGGCATATATAAATGTGAAGTATGTGGAAATATGGTGGAGATGGTTCGTGTCGGTGGTGGAGAACTTGTCTGCTGCGGTCAGACCATGACCTTGCTTGAGGAAAAAAACGCTAACTCAGCAACAGAAAAACATGTCCCTGTAGTCGTGAAAGTTGATAATGGCTATGAAGTTACCGTTGGTTCAACACTTCATCCAATGACTGAAGAGCACTTGATTGAATGGATAGAGCTGGAAGTTGACGGAGCAAGTCACAGAAAATACCTGAAACCAGGCGCTAAACCTTCTGTAGTTTTCTGTATTTGCGGTGGTGAAAATATCACCGCACGGGAACATTGCAATCTGCATGGATTGTGGAGAAGCTAATACCTGGTATTCAAAAGAGAGAGTTAATAAGAAAATTTCCAATTCAGCCATAGACCATATGGTAAGTATTTGTTACATTTTAAAGACTTAGTATAGGAGGTGATTATATGATTAAATATGTATGTGACCTTTGCGGTTATGTTTATGACCCTGCAGAAGGGGATACTGATAATGGTGTTGCAGCCGGAACTGCTTTTGCAGATATTGCTGAAGATTGGGTATGTCCACTCTGCGGTGCATCACAGGATGATTTTTCTGTATTAGAATAAACAAATTGCAATAAAAAAGCCTGATTCAAATGAATCAGGCTTTTTTTATCTTAATTCACACCACCGGAGCATTGTGATGAAGTATAGGAAAACAATTCTGACAGTATGCTGTATAATTATGTTCATGATTT
Source organism: Bacteroidota bacterium (assembly GCA_013202335.1). The sequence goes on along the minus strand of JABMQR010000233.1, from coordinate 11,359 downwards.
CTTGTACAGAGAGTGAAAAACCTATCACAGATTCACTGGAAAGCGATTCCAGCACAACCAATATCAAACCCGACCTCTCTGAAACACTTGCAGGAACCTGGGAAGGAACTCTTTCTGCAGGCGGACAAGATCTGCTCATCAAATTTATGATCAGCTCTGCAGACTCAGGATTCTCAGCAATGATCTCCGTTCCACAGCAGAACCTTTATAATCACCCGGCAGACACTATCAGTATAACCGGGAATCAGGAAATAGCTATTGAGTTGACCAGTTTAAAGGCCGGCTATCAGGGGACTATAAAAGAGAATCTTATTCAGGGGACATGGAAACAGTCGGGAATGAGCATAGTTCTTAATCTTGAAAAAATCTCAGAAACCGTAAGTGAAATGGTAAAACGAGAACAGGACCCAACTCCGCCATACCCCTATACAGCACAGGATATTTATTTCACAGACAATGAAACCGGAATAACATTTGGAGGCACGGTTACTGTGCCAAATGGAGAGGGACCCTTTCCCGCATGTATTCTTGTCAGCGGATCAGGACAGCAAAACCGGGATGAAGAGATATTTAACCACAGACCCTTTCTGGTTCTGGCTGATGCCCTTTCAAGGGCTGGAATTGCAGTACTTCGATATGACGATCGTGGTGTTGGAGAATCAGGCGGCGATCCTATGCAGGCAACAACCCTCGATTTTTCTCACGATGCCGCTGCAGCTCTGAATTGGCTTTCCGACCAACTGTATGTTAATCAGGATGCCGTTGGCGTTATCGGTCACAGTGAAGGTGGTGCTATTGCAGTGATGCTCGGATCCGAACGAAGCGACATAGATTGGCTGGTACTGCTTGCCGCCCCGGGAGTACCTGGCAATGAACTCCTCTTAGCCCAGAGTGAAGCAATAATGCGCGCTTCACACATGAGTGAACAGCAAATAAAAACAACTGCAGGTACAAACGCAAAAGTATATGAACTTGCGGTTAGCAGTATCCCGGAAGCAGATAAAATAGCTGCAATCAGGAGAGAGTTAATAAAAATCGGTATGCCGCCTGATCAGGCGGATGTACAAACACAGACTTTACTAATTCCCTGGATGAAATACTTCTTAGCACTTGATCCGGCACACTATCTTTCACAGATAAGAGTACCGGTTCTGGCCCTCAACGGAACCAAGGATCTACAGGTTATATATACCCAAAATCTTCCTGCAATTGAGGAATCTTTAAAAGCGGCAGAAAATACGCGGGTTATTACTAAAGCATTACCCAATCTCAACCATTTGTTTCAGCCGGCAGATACAGGTCTTGTACAGGAGTATGGGTTGATCGAAACTACTTTCGACCTGTCGGCCATTACTGAAATTACTACGTGGATAATGGAAATCGTGAAGTAACGATGTTTTTCCTGAAAATTATTGTTGTCTCAATTGCTGCATTTTTTACTAAAAAAGTATCCCCCATCATTGAATCTTTACAATTGTAAAAACTCTTTTTATTTCTTTACATATGTTCATAGTTTTGATATATATAGTATTGCGGAGGAACAGATGACTATTACAAAAAAAGTCCTTCTTGAGCTTTATAGCAAAATGCGGCAAACAAGAGAATTTGAAGAGATGGGGGTAACCCTTTTCGCACAGGAAAAGGTGCATGGCACTGCTCATTTTTGTATCGGAGAAGAGGCTGCCGGTATCGGAGTCGGGCATGCGCTTGATAGAGATGATTACATCCTGCAGACACACCGCAGCCACCATCAGGCTATCGGAAAAGGTATGAATCTGAACAACATGATGGCTGAGTTTCTGGGAAAGGAGAGCGGCTGCTGCAAAGGAAAAGGCGGCTGTATGCATATAGCTGATTTTTCAGTTGGCAGTCTTGGAGCAAACGGTATAGTGGGCGGAGGACTTCCATTATCTGTTGGTGCTGCCTTAACACAGCAATATCTCGGCAAAGACTCGATTACCGTTTGTTTTTTCGGAGACGGTGCATCCAATCAAGGTTCATTCCATGAAGCGCTGAATTTAGCATCAGTCTGGAAACTTCCGGTTCTTTTTGTCTGTATAAACAACCACTACGGTATGTCGACCCATATATCCAAATCAATGAATATCGATGACATTTCAGTACGTGCTGCCTCCTATAACATGAAAGGGCTCTCTCTGGATGGCAATGATGTAGTGTTAGTATACGAGGAGACCCTAAAAGCTAAAGAGTATGTGAAGGCACAGGGTCCAATGCTTATGGTACTGAACACCTATCGTGTATTAGGGCACTCAAAAAGTGATGCTCAGGTGTACCGATCAAAAGAGGAAGTCGGAGGTTGGAAGAAGAGAGATCCGATAAAACTTTTTCGGAAATATCTGCTTGAGAAAAAAAATATCTCTGAGAATCTTCTGGAACAACTGGATAATCAGGCTGCTCAGGATATTCAGGATGCACTCGCGTTTGCAGAGAGCAGTCCGGAACCAAAAATTGAAACGCTTTTTGACGATGTCTTTGCTGATTGAATGTAAGGAGAGCTAATAATGAGAGAGATAACATATGCTGAAGCCATTCGAGAGGCTATGTCTGAGGAGATGCGCAGAGATAACCGCGTACTGCTCCTTGGTGAGGACATAGGTATTTACGGTGGGGCTTTCGGTGTTTCACGGGGAATGATTGAAGAGTTTGGTGAAAAACGTATCAGAGAAACCCCAATATCAGAGGCGGCTATTGTCGGTGCTGCAGCAGGCGCTGCAATGACCGGACTGAGACCCATAGCAGAGTTAATGTTCAGTGATTTCATCACTCTGGCAATGGATCAGCTTGTGAATCAAGCGGCAAAAAATAGATTTCAGTTCGGGGGGCAGGGATCCGTACCGATGGTGGTTCGGGCACCGAGCGGATCAGGTAAAGGTGCAGCAGCTCAGCACTCACAAAGTATCGAGTCGTGGTGCTGTCATGTTCCCGGTCTCAAAGTCGTTGCACCCTCCACTCCGTACGATGCAAAGGGTCTTCTCAAATCCTCAATCAGAGATAATAACCCCGTAGTCTTTTTTGAGCAGAAATTACTCTATCCGGTAAAGGGTAATGTTCCGGAAACAGAATTTTCTGAGGACCATATCATACCTCTGGGTAAAGCTGATATTAAAAGAGAAGGAAGTAATCTTTCAATAATCACCTATGGCCGAATGGTACAGCTCAGTCTGGCTGCTGCAGAAAAACTGAGCCCCCTTGGCATTCAGGTAGAGGTTGTAGATTTACGTACACTCGTTCCTCTCGACAGAGAGACAATTATAACGTCTGCAAAAAAAACCGGTAAAGTTCTTATTGTTCATGAAGCAGTTAAAACCGGTGGTTTCGGCGGTGAGCTGGTAAGCACCATAGCAGATTCAGAAGCATTCTATTCCCTTACTGCACCAATAAAACGATTATGCGGACTTGATGTCCCAATCCCATACAATAAAAATCTTGAGGCACATGTTGTCCCCACTGAGAAAAGCATCTACGACACCGTACTCGAAATGCTGAGTCAAGGTATTGGAGTGGAAAAGAATGAAACAACCTAAAGATAAATCATATTTGGTAAAAATCGCAAAAAGATATTTCATTGATGGTGTTTCACAGCAGCAGCTTGCCACAGAATTTCAGATATCACGACCTACCGTTTCAAATCTTCTTAAGCGCTGCAGGAGAGAGGGGATTGTCGATATCAGGATAGCAGAATCTGATAATTCCGCCGGGGCTCTGGCAGACAGGTTGGTTGGGAATTTCCCTGTTAAACAGGCGTTGATCGCTGAATCACGTCACGATTATCAGAGTACTCTGGAGTCTGTGGGAGAAAAAGGAGCCTACTATCTGCAGTCAATTCTGACAAAACAGTCACGGCTTGGTATTGCCTGGGGATCTGCTCTTTTTCAGGTTGTACGGCATATGCCTCACATGAATCTTTCCGGTGTTGAAGTCGTTCAGATGGTTGGCGGAACAAGCGCTGAAAACGCAAACTATGACGGATTTGAAATAGCAAGATCAATGGCAGTCAGACTTCATGGGTCCTATCACATTCTGCCTGCTCCCATCATTGTACATGACGATTCTCTGCACGAAATGCTGGTAAAGGAACCGGGTATTGCAAAGGTTATTGGTAAAACGCCCTCACTCACTGCCGCTATTGTCGGAATCAGTTCCGATGTACCGGAAAACAGTCCTCTGGTTAGTGCCGGCTTTCTCTCAGAGCAAGAATCAGCTGAATTGGTAAAACAGGGAATTATTGGTCATGTATGTGGATATCATTTTACGGTTGATGGAACGTTTCCCGATATACCGGTTAACAGGCGTGTTGTCGGAATATCTCTGCAGGATTTACAGAATGTTCCGATTATTGCAGTTGCCTGCGGTCCACAGAAAATCGGGGCATTAACAGCTGCGCTAAAAACCGGGTTAATAGATACCGTCATCACAGATGAGCATTCCGCCGTAAAAATACTGATGGATTAAGCCTCCAATTTTGTAAGCATCTCAAACAGCTACACTCGGTCGGGCTTCCCGGCTTCTTCCCGTATTTTATCATCCTCAGTAATAATCATCGGAGATTCTTTCAGAAAAAGCACCAAGACAGCAGCAATCACGGCCAGTACTACAAATATATTCATTACCGTTTTAAGGTACATATTATCCCTGACACTCATTGCAGCAGTAAAAACCAGACCAGTTATCTGCCCCGCAAACAGCAGCATCCCCTGTGAAGAGGATTCCGGTGCCGGATAACTGACTTCAGCTGCATACTGAAACCCAATTGGACCAGCACTCATTACGAAAAATCCCAGAATAAATGAGGAGATCAATGCAACAATATAGGCTGCCCCGACTCCTGAAGTAATCACACCGGCAAAGGTTAAGCCAGCAATTCCCGGAAGCATCCCCATTATACAGATAACGAGGAAGATCTTTCGCTTTCTTAACTTGTCCGAGAGTATCGGCAGTACCACGGCTCCTATAACCCCGCCGACAAGCATCAGTACACCAATTAGCCCATCAGAGTCTGATACTCCAATAAATCCGGCAATGGAATCAACCATAGAGCTTACGGTATTGAAGAGTCCAAGCCCGATAAAAAAGAGCAGGAGGGTTATTACCATACTCCTATTCTTAAATATATATTTGAAGCCGTTAAAAAAGTTTGTATGCTTATATTCAGTGGCTGAAGGAGATGTCGGGGGCTTTTCTCTGATCAGAAAAAATGCTGCAACGGCTGTAACAGCAGTAATAATACCGTACCACAGCAGCATCGTATCAATACCCTTCCCGTAATCGGCCAATTCGGGGGAATTAACCACGAGAAGCGGCGTAATTGCCATTGCGGTAATTATTCCAAGGTATTGAGCCAGGGCAGAAAATCCTGCAGCCATACCCCTCTCCCGTAGGGGAAACCAACGGACTGTGACGGCGGTAACCGCATTTATAATAAATGGCTGAGCTGCCGCCAGACCGATTTGTGCGATAAGTACTATAGTAAAATTTGCTCCAAAAACACCTTTGAGAAGACTAAAAAAAGCCGTTAAGAAAGCACCTATGCCAAGACCGGTTTTTATACCGAACGTATCAATAATATACGATGCAGGAATACACATTATCAAAAACACCAGCATATAGGACATGGCAATAAAATCAATATTGAACAGTGATTCCGGATTAAACTGTCCGGCATAAAACACTTCAGCAGCTCGTGCAACAGGGGCATGGGTCAGCCATTGAACCTGTATCACAATAGCTAATAGCATGTAAGCAGCCAAAACAACCCATCGATATTTGTAAACTTTATATGATTTTTCCATATTTCTTCTCCCGGAATTATTACCTGTGTGAGTGTGTGTGTGTGCGTGTGCATCCAGCAAAATTATACGAAAGATAAAAAGTCTGAAATATTGTATTAACCTGCTGTCTCATATACTATACGTAGTAACATGAATATAAAATATCATACACCAGTTTTTGATAATATATCTGATGAAAAGAAAAACTCCGTTCTGAATGCTGCCTCGATTGAGTTTGCCGCTCTGGGTTATTCTGCTGCAAATATCAATGTGATTGCAAAGAAAGCGGGTGTAAGCATCGGTTCAATCTATAAATATTTTTCCACAAAAGAGAATCTCTTCTTAACCGTTTGTGCCCTGAGCGTTACATTACTGACAGAAACCCTCGATGCAGTAATGCGTGAAAAGGGCAATTTTTTTGAAAAAATTGAGTCCCTCCTGCGTATTATCCAGATACATTCCCGAGAGCAGTCTGTCATGATCAATCTCTATAATGAGATAACCACTGAGGGCAACAAAGATCTTGTCACAAAACTAACCTATCAGATGGAATCAGTTTCAACACGTTGCTATGCTTTAATGATTGAAGAGGGGCAAAAAACAGGTTTTATTGATCCTGATATTGATGAAAAAACTTTTGCTTTCCATCTGGATAACCTGCTTATGTCCCTGCAGTTCTCCTATGCCTCAGAATACTATAAAGAGCGTATGAAAATTTTTATTGGTGATGATATTTTTGCTGATGATGATAAAATAATACAGCATACAGTTGAATTTATTCGTCGGGCGTTTTCCCCAAGTCAGGGAGTACCGGAAACTGAATAGGGCTATGCTGAAGGATGGCAAAAAATGAATGAAACCTTGCGATTATTAGCTGACAGAGGTTCTGTCAGGTCGTACCGGAATAAACCTATCGACCAGGATCATATACAACAAATTAAGCAGGCAACTCTTCGGGCACCGACAGCCGGTAACATGATGCTCTACTCTGTGTTGGAAGTTCAGGATCAGGAAAAAAAGGACAAATTAGCCCTACTTTGTGATAACCAGCCGATGATCTCCAAAGCACCAATGGTGTGGGTTTTTCTGGCTGACTATCAGAAATGGGCTGATTATTTCATCTCTTCCGGGGCAGTGGACCTTGGCATAAAGAATGATATTCCCCATCGAACTCCTGTAACCGGCGATCTCTTTATAAGCCTGTGCGACGCTCTCGTTGCTGCACAGACTGCTGTAGTTGCTGCAGAGTCTCTGGGAATCGGTTCTTGTTACATCGGAGATATTTTGGAGAATTACGAAGCAGTTTCAGAGACTTTAAAGCTTCCTCAACATACTCTTCCTATAACATTGATCTGTTTTGGTTATCCTAAGAAAAAACCCACTCCCGGGAAAGTTCCCCGATGCAGTGCTGATGATATTTTTCATACCGATACATATCATCAAAAAAATGCTGCTGAGCTTTCTGCAATGTTTAATGAAATGGATGAGAAGAACAAAAGGCAAAAAAGATACAACACCTACCCCGGTGTCGAGAATTTAGGTCAGTATTACTATATGAGAAAACATACCAGTGAATTTATGAAAGAGATGGATCGCTCGGTTCAAAAGATGCTGAAGAACTGGGGTTAGCACAGGGAGAAGGAAACAGGGAAGATAGGAGAAGGAGACCGGAGACCGGAGACAGGAAACAGGAGACTGAAAACCTCTTCCCGTCTCCCGTCTCCAGCAGTTGCAAAGCAACTGCCCAGACAAGTAATCTTGTCCAGGCTCTTGCACGAACAGAATTTGTATCTGACAAGTAGTAACTTCTTAAAAGCAGCCCCCCCCCATAAACTGCTTTTTGATACAACCATTGACACACTCAATGCTCACTACTGTCAGATGCAAATTTCTCTCTTTTCTACCTTATCCAAATATATGCAAAACACAAAATTAAATACACCAAAAAAAGCCCTGCTCATTACAAGCAGGGCTTTGTGCATTTTCTATAAAACGCAGCTTTACATTACATAATTTCGCCCATGTCTTTATAAAACTTCATTCTCTTCTTAGCATCTACAGCAGCTTTTTCAAACAGCTCATCCGCATGTTCAGGATTGGTTTTGTAAAGTGCGGTATAACGGCGTTCAGTCTTGATAAACTCAATATAATCACTTTTTGGTTCTTTTGTGTCCCATGAAAATTTCTTTCCCTCTTCAGCTTCAGGGTTAAATCTGTAAAGAGGCCAGTAACCAGCTTCAACTGCCAGTTTCTGCTCAAGCTGTGACTTGCTCATATCAATACCGTGGTTGATACAAGGTGAGTATGCAAAAATGATTGAAGGACCTTTGTAATTAACCGCTTCCAACATAGCTTTTTGTGCATGGTTTCTGTTGGCACCCAGTGCAATTGACGCTACATAGGCATGCCCATAGCTCATACACATAAATCCCATGTTCTTCTTAGGCAGGGTCATACCCGCATTTGCAAATTTTGCAACTGCACCGATAGGTGTAGCTTTTGAAGCCTGCCCACCAGTGTTAGAGTAAACCTCAGTATCAAGTACAAGAATATTTACATCACGGCCGGAAGCAACTACATGGTCAACACCGGAAAAACCGATATCATACGCCCATCCGTCACCACCAATAATCCAGACACTCTTATCGATGAAGTAATCTTTCAATTCGGCAATTTTAGCCAGAATATCTTTCGCCTCACCTGATGCAGAAGCTGCTGCTGACATAAGTGCAGCGACAACATTATTCTGCGCCTGAATACCGGCTTCAGTGGTATCATCCCAAAGTTCAATACTTGTGTTAAGAACCTCTGTTAGTTCAGGAGTGGTTCCCATTTCAAGGAGTCGATCAACCTTTGCTCTCAGCAGGGTACGGTTACTGTCTATAGCCAGCCGCATACCAAAACCATATTCCGCATTATCCTCAAATAATGAGTTACCCCATGCCGGACCTCGTCCGTCTTCTCTGGTACAATAGGGAATTGTCGGAAAGGTTCCGCCATATATTGATGAACAACCTGTCGCATTTGCTGCAACAATTCTTTCACCGCAAATCTGAGTCATAAGCTTAACATACGGAGTCTCACCACAACCAGCACAGGCACCTGAAAACTCAAACAAGGGTTTCTTGAACTGCATTCCTTTTAAAGTTGTTTCTGAGATTCCGTCCAGGACATCATCTTCAAGTGCATCAAAGTATGCAGCCTTTTCAACCTGTCCATCTTCTCTCTCTTTATCAAGAGTTGTGAAAACAAGAGCCTTAACTTTGGCAGGACATGTCTCTACACATACACCGCATCCCTGACAGTCTTCTGTGTAAACCTGAATTCTGAACTGCAGTTCGCGGTCATTCTTTGTATTTGATTTAAGTACATCGAATCCTTCCGGAGCTGTTTCCATATCTTTCGGATCAATCTGTTTTGCCCGAATAGCCGCATGTGGGCAGGACTGAACACACTGGTTACACTGAATACAAACATCCGGTACCCATTTCGGCACTCTCGGTGCAACACCACGTTTTTCCAGTTTTGCAGTTCCTACAGGAAGAACTCCATCATAGGACATACTTGAAACAGGAATATCATCACCTTTCATATGCATAATAGGTTCGATAATTGCTTTCGCAAAAGCATCCGCATCTTCTGCAATCAGTTTAGGCGGCATATAGGAACGTTCAATGGATGCAGGGATTTTTACTTCCTCAAGAGCAGCGGAAGCAGCATCGACTGCAGCCCAGTTCATGTTAATAATATCTTCACCCTTTCTGCTGAATGTTTTCTTAATAGCACTCTTTACAAGTGCAATCGCCTGATCTTCGGGAAGTACTCCGGAAATCTTAAAGAAAGCAGCCTGCATGACTGTATTGATTCTTGCAGCACCTAAACCAACTTCTTCAGCAATTTTTACTGCATTAATGTTGTAAAATTTGATTTTTCGGTCAATTAATAACTGCTGATCAGCCTTTGTGAGGTGATCAAAAACTTCAGATGAATCAATTTCTGAGTTCAGGAAAAATACCCCGCCATCTTTCAATGGACCAAGCATATCATACCGACCAATATATGCCGGGTTATGACAAGCTACAAAATCAGCCTGTTCAATAAGCCATGGCATATTCACAGAACTCTTACCAAACCTTAGGTGAGAGGTGGTAACTCCACCGGATTTCTTTGAGTCGTACACAAAGTAGGCCTGTGCATTCATATCAGTATTTTCACCGATAATCTTGATAGAGTTTTTATTTGCACCAACGGTACCATCAGATCCAAGTCCCCAGAACATGCAGGAAATCACATCTTCGGGTGCTACATTGATCTCCTCAGTAACCTTGATTGATTTAAATGTTACGTCGTCATTAATTCCTACGGTAAAATCATGGAAACCTTCACCATCAACATGATCAAATACAGCCTTAACATGTGAAGGAGTAAATTCCTTACTTGATAATCCATATCGACCACCGATAACCTTAACATCTCCCCTGCCGGAAGCTGCAAGAGCTGCTACAGTATCGAGGAAGAGAGGTTCACCAATTGAACCTGGTTCTTTTGTTCTATCGAGAACAGCAATTTTTTTCACCGTTGCAGGAATTGCATCAACAAAATCTTTTACGGAGAAAGGTCGATAGAGTCGTACTTTGATGGCACCAACTTTCTCGCCGCGGGCATTCATGTACGCCACTGCTTTCTCGATGGTATCGCAGGAAGAACCCATTGCAATAATGATCTTTTCCGCTTCAGGATCACCCACATAATCAAAGAGGTGATAACTTCGCCCGGTCAGTTCTGCAACTTTGTTCATATAATCCTGAACAATCGCAGGGACAGCATCGTAATAGTTATTAATAGATTCACGGCCCTGAAAATATACATCCGGGTTCTGAGCGGAAACTTTTACTACCGGTTTTTCCGGCCGCATTCCACGGTCTCTGAACTGTTCAATATATTTTGGTTCAATCAGACTCTGAATATCATCAAAAGAGATCTCTTCAACTTTCTGGATTTCATGTGATGTTCTGAAACCATCAAAAAAGCTCAGGAATGGAACCTGGGTTTTAAGTGTTGAAAGATGTGCTACCAGAGCCATATCCATTGTTTCCTGGATTGATGAAGCTGCGGTCATTGCAAATCCGGTGTTTCTGGTAGACATTACATCTGAATGATCACCGAAGATTGATAATGACTGTGCTGCAAGAGATCTGGCAGAAACATGAAAAACTGTCGGCAGCATTTCACCGGCAATCTTATGCATGTTCGGGATCATAAGAAGGAGTCCCTGAGAAGCAGTATACGTTGTAGTCAATGCTCCGCCGCTTAATGCACCGTGTACAGCACCTGCTGCGCCGGCTTCTGACTGCATCTCAATTACATCAACTTTTTTTCCGAAGACGTTAAGTTTTCCGGTACTTGCCCAGGAATCGGTATACTCACCCATCGGGGATGACGGGGTGATAGGATATATCGCTGCTACTTCGCTGAAAGCATATGCTACGTGTGCGGCCGCGGTATTCCCGTCAATAGTAACCATTTTTTTGTTACTCATAATGAAAACACTCCATGAATTGTATTAATTT
>JABMQR010000232.1 GCA_013202335.1 Bacteroidota bacterium | reverse complement strand
AATATGAGATTTGGCAGGAGTATATATCCGGCAAACAAGTAGCCTTTTTCCCTGGATTTATTGATTTGCTTCGTGACTTTCACAATGCCGGAGGAATACTAACTGTCGTTTCCCACTCCATAAAAAAGAAAATATTGGAGGATTATGCATCTGTAGGAGCAGAAGACCTCATTCAGGCTGCCTATGGATGGGATATGGATAAACCCAAACGAAAACCATCCCCTTATCCGGTTCTACAGATTCTTGAACAGTTTCAGCTTAAACCTAAGGAAGTTCTGATAATCGATGATCTTAGACCGGCTATTTCTATGGCAAGAGAAGCCGGGGTCGCTATAGGTGCTGCAGGATGGGGTATCATTGTTCCTGAAATACTTAATTATATGAAAGAACACAGCGACTTTTTTTTCAAAACTATAGATGATGTCAGAGAATTTATTTTTAAAGAATGATAATACGCCGACTCCTGCAGACTGGAAAAAATGGGGTTTGTAAGCGTGAGGGATTTTTTAATCTTTAATTATGTATTTAACAGTACCACCCGCTACGAATATTATACCTATCCTAAATCTTATTCAGCAAAGAGTTCTTTTACCTCTATAAGTTCATCAATTATCTTAATATGTTGAGGACATTTCGGCTCGCATTCACCGCATGCAACACATAGGTCTGCACTCTGATCTTTTAGGAAACGCCCATAAACAAGCTTTTTTCCCGCTATGTCATCAAAAATATAGGCATCATTATAGAACCCGAAAGCTCTGGGTATATCTACACCATGTGGACACGGCATACAATAAGAACAAGCGGTACAGGGGTTTTTTATGCGTGATTGATAGATATTTTTTACTTCTTCAAAAATATTTAGTTCATTATCTGTCAATGTTTCCGGTTCGGCAGTCTTGGCTATAGAAAGATTTTCATCTACCTGCTCCATTGTACTCATTCCGCTTAATACAACAGCAATTCTCGGATCATTCCAGACCCATCGCAATGCCCATTCTGCTGGAGTTCTGCGGGCAGCAGTTGAATCCCATAGATTTTGAACATCTTCGGGAACTGACTTGGTAAGAGATCCTCCACGCAGAGGTTCCATGACAATAATACCAACTCCCTTTTCATGAGCATAAGTAAGCCCTTCAAGGCCAGCCTGCTGTTCGGTATCTAGAAAATTGTACTGCAGCTGACAAAATTCCCAGGGATATGCATCCACTATTTCTTTAAAAACATCCAGATCATCATGAAATGAGAAACCGATATGCTTTATTTTTCCATCTTTCAGGGCTCTTTCTATAAAATCAAATAGTCCTAATGAAATTAAGTTATCCCAATATTTCCGATTCAAGGCGTGGATTAAATAGTAGTCTATATATTCAGTATTTAGTTTAACAAGCTGCTTATTCAGAATTCGATCCATGTCTTCTGTTTTCTTAATCATCCAGCTCGGTAATTTTGTAGCCAGAAACACCTTTTCCCGATATCCATCTGCCAAAGCACGGGCCAGAAAAGGTTCACTCTCTCCCCCATGATACGGCCATGCAGTATCAATATAATTAACACCATTATCTATGGCTTTACGGACCATAGCCTCGGCCAGATCAAAATCGATATCCTTAGCTTTCATACTTTTTATCGGCAGCCGCATACACCCAAATCCGAGTATTGATAGTTTGTCTTCGTTGTTTGGAAATGTTCTATACAGCATGGTTTTTCCTCTATTATCTCTGCAGGAGTTTGGTAAATTATTAAAATTATTCATTTAATTTCGATATAGTAGCAAATTTGAAAATAATATTACAGCCCTTTTGCCAACCTACAGCCAGTTTTTACAGAGTCTCTAGCCAAGACTATTATCAGCTAAATGCCAGTCTAACCCCTCAATAATGGTTACTTCAACAATGCTTTCAGCTTTTTTCAATAAAGAACGGCACTCACTGCTTAAATTCAGCAGGTGGAGTTTTTTTCCCTGTTGAGAATATTTTTCTGCAATAAAATTGATTGCTTCCAGTCCTGAATGATCATGGACACGAGCATTTGAAAAATCTATAACCACATGAACAGGATCGTCATTCACCGTAAAAATTTGCTTGAAAGAGGTTACCGAACCAAAAAAGAGCGCCCCATCCAGTTTGTAGATATGTGTATTATGCTCATCAACGCTCTCGGTAACTTCAATATTTTTCCCTTTTTTCCAGGCAAAAACAAGGGCACTTAAAACTATACCTGCAGCTACAGCAATTGCAAGATCGGCAACTACGGTAATAACGGAAACCATTATAATTACTAAAGCATCAGATTTCGGAATCTGCTTCATTACCCGAAAACTTGACCACTCAAAAGTGCCTATTACCACCATGAACATAACTCCAACCAATGCTGCCAGTGGAATACTCTCGATCAGGACTGAACCAAAAAGAATAAAACCGAGTAGTGTTAATGCTGCTGTAATCCCGGAGGTTCTGCCCCTTCCCCCGGCACGGATATTGATAACACTTTGCCCAATCATGGCACAGCCTCCCATACCACCGAAAAATCCATTAACTATATTACCAACCCCCTGTCCTACACATTCACGATTTCCATGTCCTCTTGTCTCGGTCAGTTCATCAACAAGAGTTAATGTCATTAATGATTCAATCAGGCCCACTGATGCTGCCAAAAGGGAAAAAGGGAGTATTATTTTAAACGCATCTAGGGAAAAGGGTATCCGGGGAAGTATAAAACTGGGTAGAGACGCTGCAAGAGTCGTTTTTGAAGGATCCATTTCATGCACAAAGTCCATAACTGTCTGCACCTCTATTCCCATATTATTAAGTACTATAGAGATCCCGGATACAACTACGATAGCAGCCAGTGTTGCAGGAACAGCTTTTGTGATTTTGGGAAGAAAATGACTGATAGCCATGGTAACAATGATTAAGGCGACCATAACTGAAAGAATTACTATTACTTCACTCCTATCCGTTATATGGCTGAGCGAAAACATTTCAAACTGTGATCTGAAAATAACAATAGCTAATCCATTAACAAAACCGAGCATAACCGAATGAGGAACAAGACGAATAAATTTCCCCAGTTTTAATACACCAAATAGCACCTGTATTATGCCCATAAGAATGACAGCTGCAAAAAGGTAACCAAGAGCTGATTCCATCCCTCCTATCCTACCCTGCTGTGCGACAAGGGGTGCAAATATAACCGCAACTGCACCTGTAGCACCAGAAATCATTCCCGGTCTACCCCCGATTATTGAAGTTACCAGTCCCATTATAAAGGCAGCATATAATCCAATTGTCGGATCAACTCCCATAATAAAGGCAAATGCAATTGCCTCAGGAACGAGAGCTAGCGCCACCGTTAGTCCTGAAAGGATATCATTCTTCATGTTTCCCGGTTTCTGAATTCGTAGTTTAAAAAAGAAATTTGTATTATTTTCGCTCATTGAGTTAATTGAATCCTTATTTATTGATTAGTAGCCGCTAAACTAGCAGTAAATCAGAACAGTTACAATCCTCATTAGAGAAATCGTAATGTACTTATCTTGTTCCCCCTGAAAAAAAACACCCAAAGCAAATCACTTTGGGTGTCTAATCTAAACCATTGCCGCATTTAGCTTCATTTTAAGAACCAAATAATTCCTCAAGCTTTTTTATCAGCTTTCCAATTCTTTCATCATGTAAAGTGTAAATACTCTGCTTACCCAATCTTTCTTTCCTGATATACCCGGCAAGAGTCATCATTTTAAGCTGCTGGGAAACATTTGAAAGTTTTCCGCCAGTAAGTTCGACCAGTACTGAAACAGAAAATGACTCCCTTGCCAGCGCGCAAAGTATATGAAACCGTACCGGATTGGACATAATTGAGAGCATCCGTTCAACCTGTGAACACCTGTCCTCATCAAACCGTTCCTTGATATTTGCCATAATTTCTGATTTCTGCTTATCTAATATCATTGTTACTCCCGACTACCAACTACTGGTCTGAACCCTTATTTTTGTTTTCGCTAAAATTAGTCAAATAAATATCAATACCTTTTGCAGCAGAGTGACCGTTGGCAATTGCACTAATGGCATCCCGTTTAGGATTTGCAATGTCCCCCCCCGCAAATACTTTCTGATCAGCTGTCTGAGAAAACTCATTTACTTCCACATATCCACGTT
>JABMQR010000231.1 GCA_013202335.1 Bacteroidota bacterium | reverse complement strand
GGGTATAAGGATAGATTCAGGAGAGTCAACAGGTGTTGTAAAATATATCAAAAAAGATGATACCTGCAATAAATCTTAGCAAAAAAGGATCGATACTTGATGAAACTAATAAAAAAGATGAAAAAACTGCTACCCAAAACCATAAGAACCAATCTTACTATCTGGTTTCTGGTTCTTGCGTTAGCACCCCTGTTTATAGGCATGCTGATAACCTATGACCAGCAAAAGAAGGAATTGGAACAAGAAACTTATGACAAGCTGACAGCAATTCGGGATCTCAAAGTCCAGCAGGTTAATAATTGGCTCAACGAAAGGGTGGGGGATCTGAAAACAGTATCTTCTAGTAGTGAATTTGTCGAAATTGAAGATAGTTTCTCTAAAAGCGCCAGCGAGAAGGAGCAGAAAGATCTTGACAATTATGAAAATATTCGCAGTATAATGGGCCGTTACGTAAGCAATTACGTTACTTATGAAGAACTCTTCATCATGAATCCCACTACAGGTATTATCGAGTTGTCTTCAAATAATGAGTCCGAAGGGCAGGATAAATCAGATAGAGAATATTTTACCTTACCGGCAAAGACCGGGGAACTATATATTGGTGATATTTACTACTCTATAGAATCGGCAGAAAACGAGATGATTTTTTCAATACCCATATTTTGTGTAGAGCATAATTCGAGGGATATTGTTGGTATTATGGCAATGCGTGTTGACCTGAATAACTCTTTGTATCCTTTGCTGCTTAATAAAACTGGTCTTGGTAAAACCGGGGAGACGCTGATTGTTAATAAAGATGTAGTTGTATTGAACGAACTTCGTTGGTATGAGGATGCCCCTTTACATTTGAAGTTAAATGCCGGACCTACTATCCTGGCCTCGCAAGGTGAGACGGGAATTGCAAAGGGAGTAGATTATAGAGGAGTGAGTATGCTGTCTGCGTATACATACATTCCGAAAACAGGTTGGGGATTTGTTGCTAAACAGGATCTTGCTGAACTGAATGCCCCTATCGATCGTTTGATTAGATATTCAATCATTTTACTGGCTTGTTCCATGGTTGTTGTGTTACTGATTGTTTCCTGGGTAAGTAAGAGAATATCAGGTCCTATTGTTTTAATGAGCCAAAACGCTCAAAAAATAAAAAATGGCGATTTGCTGGTGAGAAACGATATACAGGCAGGAAATGAACTGGAAATTCTTGCGGAATCAATCAATTCCATGGCAGACTCTATAGAGTCACGGGTTTCCAACCAAGAAAATATTATAACTATTGCTGCCGCCATGGTTGATTACACGACTCAGCAAGTTTTTTCTCAAAACCTGCTCAAAGAGTTGATGAAAACGACTAATGCGAATATGGGAACCTTCTATGTCTTAAATGAGCAGCGTAATGAATTTGAACACTTTCTCTCTATGGGGGTGAATGATGAGCTGCTTAAACCGTTTAGTGCAGAGAACCCGGAGGGTGAATTCTGGCAGGCTGTGGAGAAGAGAGAGATTGTACATTTTCGAAACATCCCGGAAGATACCGTGTTCACCTACCGGACAGTTGCCGGTGATATGCTGCCAAGAGAGATAATCACTATTCCCGTGGTAGTTGATACAACCGTCGTTGCCCTTATCTCTCTGATCAGCATTAAAAAATTCGGTGATAATTGCCATGACATCCTCCAGCTGTCATGGACAAATATAAACTCTTCGTACTCCAGGTTATTGGCAAATGAAAAGACAAAAGCGTTAGCTGAACGTATGGCAATTGTCAACCAGCAGCTGGAATCTCAAACTGAAGAGCTGCAGGAGCAAACTGAAGAGCTGCAGGAGCAATCAGAAGAGCTGCAGGAGCAGAATATTGAGCTGGAAAGGCAGAGAAAGCAGGGTGAAGAGACAAACCGTTTAAAGAGTGAATTTCTTTCCAATATGAGTCATGAATTACGTACGCCATTGAACTCAATTATGGCTCTTTCACGCGTACTTATTATGCAGGCTGAAGATAAACTATCTGAAGAAGAGAATAACTACCTGAAAATTGTTGAAAGAAACGGGAAAAATCTTTTGTATCTTATTAACGACATACTTGATCTATCAAAAATCGAAGCAGGAAAGATTGAATTACATCCAACAACCAGTTCTCTGCAAACCCTTCTCAACAATATTAGAGATAGTCTTTTTCCTATTGTCCAGAACAAGGGTTTGGAATTCAGGCTGAACTTTGCTGAAGGGTTGCAGCAAGTAGTGACGGATGAGGGGAAGCTGCATCAGGTGCTGCAGAATATTATTAGTAATGCCGTTAAATTCACTGAAAAGGGGTTTGTTGATGTAGCAGTTTCATTCACATCGGAAAAAATTTCCATTGTTGTGAAAGATACCGGAATTGGAATCTCCAGGCAGGCACTTCCTCATATATTTGAAGAGTTCAGGCAGGCTGACGGTTCCTCTTCACGTCAATACGAAGGAACAGGGCTGGGATTGGCCATAGCCTATAAGTTGATTAAAAATCTCAGTGGAGATATACAGGTTGTAAGTGAACTTGGGGAAGGAACACTATTCACTATAACGATCCCAATGGAATGGCAGGGAGAAGTAGATACAGCGAATGTACCGACATTCAAACCGATAGCATACAAACCCGAACAAAAAACCATACTTGTGGTTGATGATGATCCGGAGTACCTTAAAGAAATTTCCCGGGATCTTGAAGAGGCGGGATATAAGACGCTGCGGGCAGCATCCGGGAAAATGGCTTTGAATCTTGCTGAAATCTATCGACCCTTTGCGATTGTTTCAGATATAATTATGCCGGAAATTGATGGGTGGGAAGTGCTTCAGGTTTTAAAGAGCAAGCAGGAGACACAAGATATTCCTGTCATTATGGTATCCGTATCTAATAACAAGGAGATTGCATTTGCCCTGGGGGCAGTTGGGTATATACAAAAACCGGTTAATAAACAACAACTGATTACAGAGATATATAAGCTGCACCAGAATCCAGCTACTGTAATGATTGTTGATAATGATGAGTTAGACCGCAAACAGCTGGCAGAAATAATAAATTCATATAATATCCATACTGTTATGGCAGAGAGTGGAAAAGAGTGCCTGAAATTACTGCAGAAATATATTCCGGATGTACTGGTACTGGATTTACTCATGCCGGAAATGAATGGGTTTGAAGTACTGGATAGAGTGCGAAGTACAGCGGAATTGAAAAACTTACCGGTTATTATTGTTACCGCAAAGGATTTAACTGCACAGGAACGGGAACGAATTGCAGGTAAAGCTTCATCAATATTAACTAAAGACGAGTCTATCTCCAAAAATTTACTGCAGGAAGTAAAGCGTATTTTGTTTGAATTGCATCAGCCTGAAAAGAGGATTTATTCTAAAAAACAGCAAACAGAACCCCGTATTTTGATAGTTGAGGACAATGAGGTAGCGGTTATTCAAATAAAAAAAGTTCTTGTAAAGGAGAACTTTATAGTTGATATTGCCCCGGGTGGGAAGCAGGCTTTGGATTATATGAAGTATAACAAACCTGACGGAATAATACTCGATTTGATGATGCCTGATGTTGATGGATTTGAAGTATTGGAAAGCATACGGGGTACCGAAGAGACAAAGAATATTCCGGTATTGATATTAACAGCAAAAGATTTGACTAAAGAAGATTTGTCAAAATTGAGCAGCAATAATATTCAGCAGCTCATCCAAAAAGGGGATGTTGATATTGACGGCTTGCTTTTTAGGGTGAGGTTGATGCTTGGGAATCAGCCGAAATTTTCTGAAAAACAGACACATATGCAAAAGACAAAAGAGAGAATAGTTTCTGCCGCACCTGATCCAATAAAGAAAGAAGTTGCTGATAAAAATATTTCAGGACTTCCCAGAGTGCTTGTTGTAGAAGATAATATGGATAACATGATAACCATAAAGGCAATTATACAGTGTTATTGTACGGTACTTGAAGCTTTCGATGGAGAACAAGGACTCGCCTGCGCATTTAAAGAGCAGCCGGATCTTATTTTGCTTGATGCATCACTTCCACGTATGGATGGATTGGAAGTTGTAAATGCATTGAAAAAAGATAAAAAGACCCAAAACATCCCGGTAGTTGCTGTAACCGCCCATGCTATGTGGAAAGATAAAGAGAGATTTCTTTCCGGTGGATTTGATGATTATGTGACAAAACCCATAGATCAGGAACTTCTCCTTACAGTGTTGGACAGGTGGCTGAAAATCAGGAAAACAGATGTCTAAACTATTAGTAATTGATGATCAACAGGATAACCTGATTTCCATTGAAGCGCTGCTAAAAATCTATTTACCCGGGTGTAAGGTTTTCACCGCTATGTCTGGACAAGAGGGAATAGCTCTGGCCAAGACGGAGTTTCCGGATACCATACTTCTTGATATTATCATGCCGGAAATGGATGGGTATGAAGTTTGTAGGGTTCTGAAACAGTATGAAATTACAAAACATATTCCGATTGTAATGCTTACAGCAATTAAGACTGATACGGCTAGTCGTATCAGGGGTTTGAATTTTGGTGCGGATGCTTTCCTGTCCAAACCCTTTGAACCAAATGAACTTGTAGCCCAGATCAATGTAATGCTGAGACTAAAGAGGGGGGAGGATACACTTCGTTCGGAAAAAACAAATCTGGAAAAGATCATTAAAGAGAGAACAAAAGAGCTTTGGAAAAGTGAAGAGAAATACCGTTCGTTAATGAATGATGCGCTGGATACCTCATCAGTAGGAATATTTATCCTTAATAAAGATATGCAGGATGAATGGATAAACAAGGCAGCCGAGAATTTTTTTGGGTTGAAGAAGGAATATGTTATCGGGATAGATAATCGGTACCTTGTCTCATCAGTACTAAAAGATAATTTTGAGGATTCGGAAAGATTTAAGCAAAGACTTTTGGCCGCATATAATGACAATACCTATATTGATGAATTTGAATGTCATATGTTATCTTCGGAAAATCGTGAAGAGCGCTGGTTCAGCTACTGGAGCCAACCGATAAAGTCGGGACTGTATGCAGGTGGTAGAATTGAGCAGTACACGGATATAACTGCCCGCAAATTAGCAGAACAAAGTGTTCGTGAGAGTAAAGATTACTACCAGGCTATTTTTGAAAATACCGGTGCAGCCACAATAATCTATCAAGCTGATAATACTATTATATCCGCAAACGAAATGTTTTTAAAGCTGTCCGGCTATACCCAGGATGAAATAATTGGTAAGAAAAAATGGATTGAATTTGTGAAGGAAGAGAGCAAAGGAGACCTTAAGCTGCTGGACCCCAGAGGGAAAGAGTGTTCTTGTACTGAATCTCATCAGCTGGAATTCAGGTTTATTGATAAAAATAGTGTAATTAAGGATGTTTTCCTTACGATAAAAAAGATCCCTGGTACACAAAATAGTGTTGCATCCCTACTGGATATCTCAGACAGCCGACAGATAGAAAAAGAGCTGTGGAAAATGCAGAAACTTGAATCCATCGGAACCCTGGCAAGTGGAATTGCTCATGATTTTAACAATATTCTCATGGGTATATTCGGGAATATTGCAATGGCAAAACTCTCTCTTCCGGAAAATGCCCCATGTATGAATTTTATTTTGGATGCTGAGAAGTCAATGGATCGGGCCCGACGACTTACCGGACAGTTGCTGACCTTTTCCAAGGGAGGGACCCCCATTAAAGAGAGTGTTCATCTTATTGAATTTGTACATGATATTGTACGATTTGATTTTGCAGGCAGCAAAGTAAAACCCGTATTTCAACAGGATGATGACTTATGGATAGCTATGGCTGACAAAGGGCAGCTTGAACAGGTGTTTTCGAATCTTGCCATTAATGCTAAGGAGGCAATGCCTGAAGGCGGCTATTTCTTTGTCAATTTAGAAAATCTAAAGGTGTCTGAGGATACAGTGCCCGGTCTTAGCCCGGGAGAATATATAAAAGTAACTGTTCGTGATGATGGGGCAGGCATCCCTGAAGAATACATTAATCAGGTGTTTGATCCCTATTTTACCACTAAGCAGACGGGGAATGGGTTAGGGTTAGCTGTAGTCTATTCAATAATTCAGAAACACAATGGGCTTTTACAGATTGATTCGATAATTGATCAGGGAACCACCATTACGTTTTACCTTCCAGCAGTAAATATTCTTCAATCACTGAAGGCTAAGGATGTTGAGAAAGAAATTTTGCATTCGGAGCAAAACTTGAACATTTTGGTGATGGATGATGAAAAAGTTGTTCGGGATATTGTAGCATTACTTTTGGGAAGAATTGGGTACTCAGTTGAGACAGTTGAGGATGGGCATCAGGCCCTAACCAGATACCGTGAGATGATGGAACAGGGGAAGTCCTTTGCTGCGGTAATTATGGATCTCACTATTCCTGGTGGAATAGGCGGGAAAGATGCAGTAAAAAACATTCTTGAAATTGATCCAAACGCAAAAGTTATAGTCTCCAGCGGATATACTGATGATCCTATAATGGCAAACTATGCAGACTATGGGTTTAAAGGTGTTGCTGCAAAACCGTATACACTTACCAAACTTCGGGAAACGTTGAATAAAGTATTATAAACTGACCGGAAGCCGGTGGGATTCTACCAGCTGGAAATCTACGGGTAGAAAGAAATTAGCAATGAAATATTCACTAAAAAATGCGAAAAAGTTTTTTGTTCGAATAATTCTTTTGTTTAAATAGGTTTATCAATTAGATAACCCACCGGCTTCCGGTCAGTTTAAAAGTATTAATAGAAAGATAGAGCTGTACTGGGATTTAATGAATTCCTCCCCCCACGAAACCGAACAGAACTCTGCAATAACTATTGACACCGAGGTCTCCTCATGCCTATTATCTAACTAAGCGAAAGAACCATACAAGAAAGAAACATACCCGGCGGAGATGCCAGGGAAGTCCGAAAGACTCCCAACACCCCGACCACTAAGGAATCTGAATCTTTCAGTGAAGATTTCGCAATACACACAGGACTTGATCCAAAGGACAGGTACCACATGACCGCACCAGAATTTATCACCAGAAAACAACAAGGCAAACCAATCTCTATGATCACCTGCTATGACAGCTGGAGTGCTGCAATAATTGCAGGAACCGAGTTGGACTGCATACTCGTAGGTGACAGTGCATCCATGGTAATGCATGGATACGAATCAACCATACAGGCCACAACTGAGATGATGGCATCACACACCGCAGCCGTTCGCCGTGGAGCACCTAATGCATTCATAATTGGAGACATGCCCTTTCTCTCAAACCGTGTCAGCCTTGACATCGTATTGGAAAATGTCCGGCAGCTCATGCAGGCGGGAGCTAACGCAGTGAAACTTGAGGGAGCCAGGGGAAACCTTGAAATCATAACACATATTGTAGATTCCGGCGTACCGGTGATGGGGCATTTAGGCCTGACACCCCAATCGGTGAACCAGTTTGGCGGATACCGGGTACAGGGAAAAGAGGATCAGTCACGGATGATCCTTCTGGAAGAAGCCCTGCAGCTTGAAAAAGCCGGCTGTTTTGCCATTGTTCTGGAATGTGTCCCTGAAACACTGGGGAAAAAGATAGCAGAGAGCCTCACTATACCTATTATTGGGATAGGTGCAGGAAACGGAGTCGACGGGCAAGTCCTGGTACTGCAGGATATGCTGGGCATGGGCACCGGTAAAGACCCGAAATTTGTACGCCGATATCTGGAAGGGGCAAAGCTGATTGGTGAAGCCTTAAATCAGTACCACCAGGATGTGCTGGCAAAAACATTTCCCTCTCAAAAAGAGAGCTATAGATGATACAGATAGTACGTAACCCGCTTGAATGGCAGCGGCAGACAAGCGCGCATAAACAGGCAGGTAAAAGCATAGGTTTCGTCCCGACCATGGGAGCGCTGCATGAAGGCCACATCAGCCTTATCCATCGTTCCAATGAGGAGAATGACATAACCTGTGCCAGCATATTTGTCAATCCGGCCCAGTTCGACAATCCGGAGGACCTGGATAATTATCCAACTACCTGGGATGAAGATATTACCGCATTGGAGGCTGCCGGCGTGGATATGCTCCTCTATCCTGAAACAGGCAGCATGTATCCCGATAACTACCAATACAGAGTTCTGGAGCAGGAACTGTCGCAGAAATATTGTGGTGAATTTCGGCCCGGTCATTTTGATGGTGTACTGACAGTGGTACTGAAACTGCTGAATCTGACACATGCAGACCGTGCCTATTTTGGGGAGAAAGACTGGCAGCAGCTTGTCCTTATACGCAGGATGGCAGAGGCTTTTTTCCTTGAGACAGAAATTGTTCCCTGCCCAACTATCAGGGAGACTTCGGGACTGGCAATGAGCTCCCGAAACTCGCGCCTAACTCCGGAAGAGCGGGAAACAGCCGCATGGCTCTATAAAACCCTTATATCCGGTGCTAACGTGGATGAAGTGCGTAAGACCCTGGAAGAAAAAGGGTTTGAAGTAGAATATATTGAAGAATTTACTGATCGTGAACTTAGAAAGCGGCTGTTGGCTGCTGTAAATATAGGAAAAGTGAGGTTAATTGACAATGTTGAAAGATACTGATGCAAATACTGAGAGTAAACATATTCTGCTCTGCCTGTCCGGTTCCATATCGGCATACAAAGCAGCAGCCCTTGCTTCAGCCCTGGTAAAAGAGGGTCATGAAGTACAGTGCGTCGCAACTGAATCAGCCGTACAGTTTATTGGACCGGCTGCCCTTGAAGGAATAACCCGGAAACCTTTGAAGAGAGAGATGTTCGCCAATTCATCAGAAATAGAGCATATAGAGCTGGCCAGATGGGCGGATCTTATCCTTCTTTATCCCGCCTCTGCAGCAACCATTGCACGACTGCGGATGGGACTGGCAGAGGACCTGGTAAGCGCTATTTTTCTTGCAAACAATTTCCAGGCTCCCTACTGGATTGCTCCGGCAATGAACAGTAACATGCTTGAAAATCCGGCAACACAGGAGAACCTCAACATACTTTCGGGATGGGGTGCCCGAATCATCGAAACGGAAGCTGGGATTCTCGCTTGCGGTGAAATAGGTACAGGAAGACTGGTTGAGCCGGAAACGATTCATGTCATGATAGGGGAGCACTTTCAGAAACTATGAAAATATTAATTACTTCCGGGGGAACAGAAGAACCTCTGGACGGCGTTCGCTATATCACGAATTTCTCGACCGGTCGAACCGGGGCAGGACTTGCTGAATATATAGCTGCTAAGGGAACCGAAGTTGTTCTGCTGCATGGCTATCATGCAGTATTGCCCGGTGATGCTGAGAACGGCACCATCGACACTGTCCGATACAGGACCTTTTCAGATCTTGATGCACAACTGCAGAAAATTCTGGGAAACGAAAGGGATATTAACGCCGTAATTCACCTGGCTGCAGTTAGCGATTATACCCCTGAATTCATAGAAACACCTGATGGAACTACCCTACCGGTTGGCGGGCAGGGGAAAATCTCCTCCGGATCAGAGACAATGATAGTCCGGTTCAGGAGAAACTACAAAATTCTTTCAAAAATCCGGGGATATGCCCGAGGAAGAGATATTATTCTGACCGGATTTAAGCTGACCAATACCGTGGATCCAGATGAGAAGTCTCAGGCTGTTCAAAAAATCCTGCAGGAAGATCTCTGTGATCTGCTGGTTCATAATGACCTGAACGAGATAGGAACTAAACCTGATGATGCACACCATGCTGCTTACCTCTACGCTGCGGATGGGACACTACTATCGCAAACACAAACAAAACAGCAGCTTTTTGAGCAGCTCTATACCCATATTTGCCAATTAGATAGGAGATTACACACATGATACTTTGCATCGATGCAGGAAACTCACAGATATACTGCGGGCTTTATCAGGATGATCAGATAGTTCTCAGATTTAGAAAAGTATCGGATCAGGCTGCCTCCTCGGATGAAATAGGGCTGTTTCTCTGTGGTGCAATTCGGGAGAACGGATTCGACCCTTATGAAGTGAAACACATCGCTTATTGTTCTGTAGTTCCTGATATGAACCATGCGGTAATAAATAGCTGCAGACGATACTTTGGTCAGGAACCGTTTGTACTGAAAGCTGGTGTCAGAACAGGGCTGAAAATTAAATATAAGAATCCGCAGGCAGTTGGCGCAGACCGAATAGCCAATGCAATAGGGGGAATACACCGATATCCCGGTAAAAATCTGATTATAACTGATTTTGGAACAGCAACAACCTTTGATGTTATTACCGCAGATAAAGAATACCTTGGAGGTGCCATAATTTCCGGCATGCGCCTTGGTATGCAGGCCCTTGAGGAGCATACGGCGAAACTTCCAAAAGTGGAAATCGTACAGCCCGATCGTGTTTGTGGTCAGAGCACAGAGGAAAGCATTCAGTCAGGGCTTTTTTATGGCAATCTGGGAGCAGTACGGGAATTAGTAACCAGATTGTCAGAGGAAAATTTCTCCGGCGACAAGGATTTAAAAGTATTGGCAACCGGTGGTTTCTCTACACTGTTTCGTGAGGCCGGGGTCTTCGACGAAGTAATACCGGATCTTGTGCTGGAAGGAATTTTCCAGACTCTGCAGATGAATACCCGGGAATCGTAGGCCTGAACTTGAATTTACATACTGTATGTACTCTCCTGGATTTTTTAGGTTGCCAAATACAGGCAAATAAGGGATTATGTTGTATATAGCGCATTACAACCCGGGAGTCTTATATGAACGAACCGTACAAGATGATACTGGTTGATGATGAAGACGAAGTTCGTGGACGCATCAACTCAAAAATATCCAGTGACAGCGGATTTACTGTTGTGGGCACTGCCGGAAACGGCTATGACGCCATCGAACTTATAGAGCAGCACTCTCCGCATGTCGTTCTCACCGATATAAAAATGCCCTACATTGACGGAATTGAGCTTGCTACCATAATTAAACGTGACTTTCCCACGGTTCGCGTAGCATTTATCACCGGATATGATGAGTTTGATTATGCCCGGGAAGCTGTGGAACTCCACGTCTCAAGTTATCTCACTAAACCGGTTACTCAGGATGACATATCCAATTTTCTGCAAAAACTGAAAATCGAACTCGATAATGAATTCCAGGAAAAATACAACATTGAGGCTCTTCGAAAGCGCTACGAACAAAGTATCCCGCTTATAATCGACAACTACTTCAGCTCATTTCTTATTACTGCTCTGGCAGGGAGTGCGTCAGATATTGAAAACTTAAAAGAGTATGGGATATCCCTTGATGATACCCGTTACCTCCTTTCGTTTGTACAGCTGGAGCGGGATGAGAACCTGAGGGATGTTATAGAGTACGAGAAACTCAAGCTTTCGGTTCGTTCAATTATCCAGACCATACTTGAACGCTATACCTTCAGTTATTACAGTTTTATGTTTCATGACGGCATCGTCTTCCTGATAAAAGAGGGAGGACGCCAGTTTCTCAAGCGGGTGGATCAGGCCTTTTATGAGATGGTGAAGATGGCCGAAAAATTTCTCTCAGCAAAAATTGACATAGGAGTCAGTGAACTGCACAGGGAGTTCAGAACCCTGAGAAATGCATATCAGGAGGCGGAAAAGGCCCTCGGATATAGTAAATTCCTGAATACCGGAAGAATTGTCTATATAAATCAGTTGGAAGGGCAAAAGCCGAAAGTTCTTAATCTCTCTGATGCTGAAGTCCAGACTATCGAGTATACCGCGAAGTTCGGGAGTGAGGATGAAATACGGAAAGTTATCGGCGATCTCCGGGCTGCAGCACTCCAGCATAATCATGCACTGGCAAATTATCGACTCTATATTATCAATCTGGTAAATGTGGTGGTAAATTTTGCAGAGTCAGTTAAGGCGGATCTGCACGGAATCCTCGGCGAGGATCTGTTGGAAAAAATCGCAGGGTTCCGCAACCTTGAACAGCTGTTTGACTGGGTGCTTTCAGTACTCCTCCAGTTGAGAACCTTGAATGATACTACAAAAATGACCAACTCTCAGCGACTTTTGGATAGTGCCGTCACCTATATAACCACCAATTATCGCGATCCCAACCTGTCGATGGAGCAGGTTTGTGATGAGCTGGGGATAAGTATCTCCTATCTCAGCCTGCTGTTTAAAAAACATAAAAGCACTACCTTTGTAAAATATCTTACAAAAGTTCGAATGGAGAAAGCTCAGGAGCTGCTGAATTTTACCGGAGACAGAATTGTAGAAATTGCACACCAGTGCGGATACCGCGATGTCTACTATTTCAGTCACAGCTTTAAAAAATACAAAGGAGTCTCCCCAAAGAATTATCGTGATAAAAATAATGCGTAAGCTCTCCATAGGACAAAACATACTCATCGCGATTCTCGGGATCGTATTTTCGATGCTGCTTGTAACCGGGATCATCTTCTATACCACCTTTTCTCAGAGAACAGACAACCTGGTAGAGAGCCAGTCGCGGGAAATTAACAAGCAGATAGTGCTCAATTATGAGAGCTATATTAACAGTGTTATAGAGACAGCGAATTATGTGCAGTATGCATCATTGAACCTGGATGTTAACAGTGCCGCACCGGAACTGCAGGATATCTATCTCATCAATTCAGAGATTAAGAGAGATGTTGTTTCAATATTACTCTTTGATTCTCAGGGTGTGCAAATCCTGGGTGATCCTGTCAGGGAGACCCGTCGGGAGGGAATATCAGGTGAATCATGGTTTGTCAGTGCACTTGAAGAGAAATCAATATTCCATTTTTCCGCAGTAAACAGTCAGAGTGTCTCTGCAGATAATGATGAACAGGTAATTTCAGTATCGCGGTCCGTTAAATATACCGATACCGGAAAAAACGAAAATGGGGTAATTCTGATAGAGCTCAATTTCCGGACTATAACCGATCTGGCTGAAAAAACGAATCTGGGTCCCAACGGCCATATTCTTATTCTGGATGCTGATGACTCACTGATATACTCATCGGGAACCTACGATCAGATAAGGTCACAGGAGAGTATAAATATTGCGGTACAGAACTACTTTGGCGGTTTTCCGGCTGAGATAGACGATAAAGTGATGCACATGAATATTACACCGCTCTCACAAACCCGCTGGCGTATTGTTACGGTGAATGATGTAGATGAAGTAGCACGTGCCAAACGGAGGATGCTCCTGATCCTGGTAATTATTTTCATCGTATCAGGGGTTGTTGCTGCTGCCTCCGCAGTAGCAATTTCCCGCAGAATATCAAGCCCGATGAAACTGCTTCGTGAGAGCATGGCCAATATTGAGAAGGGTGATTTTTATTCAAAAGTCTCAGTTTCCGGACAGCGTGAGGTCGTGCACCTTGCTGCTTCATTTAACCGCATGATCGATACCATACGTTCGCTTATGGAGAAAGTTGTTGAGGAGCAGCGTGATAAAAGAAAAACCGAACTGCGTGCACTCCAGAATCAGATTAATCCCCATTTCCTCTACAACACGCTGGACTCCATAGTCTGGCTTGCTGAGAACAACCGTACCGATGATGTTATAACCACCGTAGTTGCCCTGGCAAAGTTTTTCCGGATTAGTATTTCACGGGGCGAGACTTTTATTCCGGTAACCGATGAGCTCTCTCATATCAGGAACTATCTCACCATCCAGCAAATTCGGTATCAGGAAAAATTTACCTATACCTTTGAGATTGATGAAGGGATTTACGAGTATAAGGTAATGAAGCTTATTCTCCAGCCCATTGTCGAGAATGCAATTTATCACGGGATAGGAGATGAGCAGGAAAAGATCACTATTCGCGGCTACAAGGAGAACGGTCTGCTGATATTTGAAGTGGAAAATACCGGGTATGGTGTTACTGAGGAGAGAATCAGCGAAATGTATGAGATTCTTGACGGTACCCACGAAGTGAACAGTGTCGGGATACGAAATGTCTACCAGCGGCTTAAACTCTATTACGGTGCTGAGGGGAATATCATAATTACCAGTAAGCTTGATGAGATGACAAACATCAAACTGGTGATTCCCATTGAGTTGCCTGCTGAACTGCCGACCGGTAAGGAGAAAAATGCATGAAAAGCCGATTTACAACTCGTACCGCAAGCTGCGGATTACTGCTGCTGATAACTTTTGCACTTATTATTTCAGCAGCCGGATGCAGTCAGCAAGAGAAGCAGACGGCACTTATTCTCTATAATGAAAATGATCCGTTTATCTATACTTTTGCCCGTCAACTCGAAGACCTTACCAGCGGTATTCCGAACTATCAGCTGGAAACCCTCGACTCACAAAATTCCCAAATCCTCCAGAATGAGCAGATTGAAGAAATGGCTGCTAAAGGGAGAGATTTGTTAATTATCAATCCGGTGGACCGGCTTGGAGCTTACTCTTTGGTGAAGAAGATGAAGGATCAGGAGATGCCGATAATCTTTTTCAATCGGGAACCGCTGATTGAGGATCTGAAGCTCTGGGAGAAAGCCTACTATGTAGGGGCAAGAGCGGAGCAGTCAGGCCAGCTTCAGGCTGAACTGATAATGGAACTGTTTGGCAGTGATCCTGATCATTTGAACCGGTACGACCGGAATGGGGATAATATAATTCAAGCCGTAATTCTGAAAGGCGAACAGGGACATCAGGATGCGGAGATCAGGACGGTGGAGGTTGTCAGGGCTTTTCAGGAGCGTGGATTTAATCTGGAAATCCTAATCACCGAGGTTGCAAACTGGAATCAGGTGCAGGCTTTTGAGAAAATGGAGCAAATTCTTAAAACGTACGGTGGGGATATGGAGGTTCTTCTCTCTAACAATGATGCAATGGCTATAGGTGCGCTTGATAGGATTCGGCAGGAAGAGGTGTTTAGCGATACAAATGGAAATAGCCGTATAGACCCCCTGGATGATGACTGGCTGCCGGTTGTAGGAATTGACGGGCTGGCTGAAGCAGTGGAGGAGATTGAACAGGGATACCTCTACGGGACAGTATTAAACGATTCTCTGACCCAGGCAAAAGCAATTGTTGAGTTGTCTGAATATATTCTGGGCAAGAAGGCGCTGGATCAGATGAGTTTTGAGATTATTGATGATAAATATATCTGGATAGATTACAAAGTGTTCACTCTGGATTGAAATAATACGATTATTGGCAAAATTGTAAAATCTTATAAAGAGAGAAGAAGATATTACATTGTTTGGATCAGGATCGATGCTAAAATTTTTACATACCGGTATCAGAAGATACCAGACTAACCTAAGGAGAAACGGTATGAAAAAGTTTTTTTTAACAGCATTAGTTATAATGATGCTCATTCCTCTTGCAGGAGTTTTTGCAGGTGCTGACGCTGAAGACGGCGCAGTAACAATTGGTGCGAATATCTATAGTTTTCAGGATAATTTCATGAACGGAGTTATCAAACCCGAACTGGAAAGATATGCCGAAGAAATTGGTGTTGAAATTGACATCGTGGATTCAGAAGGCCAGCAGGCTAAATTGAATGACCAGGTAGATGTTTATATCACAAAAGGCGTAGACGTTCTGGCAATCAACCTTGTTGATCCTGCATCAGCAATGTCAATTATCGAAAAAGCTAAAAAAGCTGACATCCCTCTGATTCTTTTCAACAAAGAAGCAACAGAAGCCGGTGTAATGAACTCTTATGATAAAGTATGGTATGTTGGAACAAACTCAGCAGAATCCGGAATTATCCAGGGCGAAATGATGGTAAATGACTGGAAAGCAAACCCAGACTGGGACAAAAACGGCGACGGAGTTGTACAGTATGTACTTCTTAAAGGTGAACCCGGACATCCTGATGCAGAAGCAAGAACTATCTATTCCGTAAAAGCTTTTACCGATGCCGGTATTGCTGTAGACGAACTTGCTCTTGAAGCAGATCCTAACTGGTCAACTGCTCATGGAAATGATAAGATGGCTGCATGGCTTACCGCAAGTTTTGGTAACGACATTGAGCTTGTAATCTGTAACAACGACGGAATGGCATTTGGTGCAATCAATGCACTGAAAGCTGCTAACGTAGAGCTTCCTCTCTATGGTGTTGATGCACTTGCACAGGCTCTCCAGCACATCGCGGACGGCGAAATGAATGGAACAGTACTGAACGATGGTGTTAACCAGGCTCGTGCAACACTTGATCTTGCAAAGAATGTAGCAATGGGTAACGATGTAACTGCAGGAAATTCATGGGTTGTAGATACCGATGGATCGAAAGCAGTACGTGTAGCATATGTAGCAGTAACCCCTGAAAACTACCAAGACTTCTAATGAAGTCCGACTTCTAATGAAGTCCGACTTCTAAAGTTTACTATTTGAATTTTTAAACAGGGCGGAAGGGTAATCCTGAAGCCCTGTTATTGTTTATCAGCATAATACCTGATGGTGGGATTTTCTTAAATCTCGTCATCAGGCTTTTTCAGCAAAATAGTACAGGATTCCTTTTCTATTTTGTGTGAAAATGAAAATTTCAATGTGAGAGGTGATGTGTTTGCAGTCTGAATATGTTCTTCAAATTAAAGACGTGAGCAAATCTTTTTCCGG
>JABMQR010000230.1 GCA_013202335.1 Bacteroidota bacterium | reverse complement strand
GAATATTGATCAGAAAACTCTTCAAAACGCGTGGGATGCCTGATTACTTTTACTGTAATTTAATTCCTTTTTGAGAACAAATCCTCTTGTCAATCACTCTATGACTGTTTTAGCCATAGGTAATGGTATGATGCTTACTTTGGTGCTGGCCAATCTTCGGTACCAGGTATCAATTCCCGGAATTCTCAAAAATCCAACTGTTTGTTGTTTCCATAGCTATATTCTTATCATACTTGAAAGGTAGATGCATTAATATTTCTTTTCTGTTAAATGATATAGAAACTCATACTTGAGGTTGATAGACACCTGAGATTAAGTGGATACATAATGTGTAATATCTTATTTGAACAACTATTAGTATAAATCAATTTTTTTTAATTTTATTTTTATTGCAGTTAACTTAAAAGAATTTAAGTGTTTCTTAGTATCTTAAGGAGTAGATATGCAGATAGCTTTAAAGGTAGACGGACTTTGTAAGAAATATAATAGTTTCTCGTTAAATGATTTATCTTTCAATCTTGAACAAGGCTCTGTTACCGGACTCATTGGTCCAAATGGTGCAGGTAAAACCACAACAATAAAACTGATAATGGGTTTAGTAAAATCAGATAGCGGTTCAATAGAGGTTTTTGGAGAGGAGACCTCCAAAAATAGAAATTTTGCACTAACAAATATTGGGTTTGTTTATGATGAATGTAATTATTGGAGTGATCTAAATCCATATGAAATTGATCAAATATTAAAACATATTTATAAGAAATGGGATTCAGTATCTTTTATAGAATTTTTAGAACAATTTAAATTACCGCTTCATAAAAAGCTAAAAGAATTCTCAAGGGGTATGAAAGCAAAATTTTCTTTGGCTGCAGCTTTATCCAGAAATGCAAAAATTCTTATTCTTGATGAGCCAACATCAGGGCTTGATCCAGTATCGAGAATCGAAATATTACATACGTTATCAGCCATTGTGAAAAATAAGAATATTACGGTTCTTTTCTCTACCCATATCACAACCGATTTAGAAAGAATAGCTAATAAGATAGTGTTACTGGTAGATGGCGAAATAAAACTTATCCAAACCACTTCAGAATTAATGAATAGTTACACTCTTGTTAGAGGTTCTGTTTCATCATTTGAGGAAACGGCTTCACAGAAGTTTATTGGTGTTAATTCTTCGGGTGATGCGTTCTCTGCACTATCTCAAAAGCAAGATCTTGATAACATGAAATGTGAACATAGACAGTATACATTTGAAGAGGTCAAGATAGACGACATCATGCAATACTATCAGATTGATTCTGAAAATACTGACTACTAGAGGAAAAAAAGATGTTTGGATTAATTTTAAAAGATATTCTGCCTTTTAAAAAGAGTATTATATTTTTGTTCTTATTAAGTACTTTTCTGCTACCATTCTTAAATTCATATATGACTATTCCCGGTAGTGTAGATGTAAAATTGGGAGTATTAATCATAACTCTGTTAATTTGTTACATCTTTATATTTAGTCTGTTTGCCCTGGATGAAAAAGATAAATTAGATTCAATTTATATCAGTTTTCCATTTACACGTTTACAGATAGTAATATTTAGATATATCACTTTTTCTCTAGTTCTCATCTCTATATTAATATGGTGCTTTATAGATGAGACACTTTTATCGACCTTTGGTATTATTAATTATGATATTAACAATAATATCTATTACTTAGCCTTTTATATATCTTCTTTATTTGCAATGGTTGTCTTTCCCATATATTTAAAATATGGCAGTACAGTCGGACAGAAGGTTATGATGGTTATTTTTATCAGCATATGTTTAATTCCGGCTTTTATTTCTAAAGTCCTGATTCATACTATGATATTCAAGTCTCTTTATGAGAAGTTCTCTCGGAATGATAACGAATGCTTTATTATCGGTTTTGGGAGTCTGTTTTTTCTGATTTGTTTATCTCTTTCAATTTTAATCTCATATAAAAATTACAATAAGAGAGATTTTTAATTTTCATTAGCGGGTGAATTCTTTTTCTTTTGAAAATATTTTATTTGCTGAATAAAAAAATTTATTTGGGGGGGGGTATGCCATGGATTGTTTAATTTGTGTAAGTTGTGCTTTCTGTATAACGACAGGAGTTCTTGCCATTGCTGGGCTAGTCGCTCTCTATGCTTGGTAATTCTATGTAAAGACCTACTTTATTAGTATATGTAGTAAGTATTCACCCGCTTTTTTAAAAAGGAGATTTTTATGTATTACTCTATAAATGATTCATATAGTGTTCATCGCACACCTGAAGGATTAACAATATATCCCAAATCTAATGATCCTAGGAATTTACAACAAATATCAGGCCTATTAAACCAATATAAACCAGTTCTTAATTACTGTGATGGTCAAAACACTGTTAGTGATATTGTTTCCAAAACAAAACTTGGAATGAACAAGATTAATAAAACAATTGATTATCTTATGCGAAACAATATCATCAAACAATTCGACAAAAAATCAGAATTAATAACAACAGGAAGTAATATCTATTATTACCCTTCACATGCAGCAATAGAGTTAACATCTGTATGTAATCTGTCTTGCAGACATTGTTATCGTGATGCTAAAAATACAGGTGTTTATTTAGATAGAGAACTCCTAATTACCTTCATAAAAAATGCCGCTAAAAAAGGATTGCGAGTAGTAGAACTTACTGGTGGTGAATGTCTCTGTCATCCTGAGATTCTCAATATCATTGAATCCATTGCTAGTGTAGAGGGTATTATGTGTATCGCAATATTGTCTAATGGATGGGATATAGATAACTCTTTTATTAAGAAAATAAAACATTTGAATGATAAAGTAATATTTAGTGTTAGCTTAGATAGTTCAACTTCTAAATTTCATGATGAGTTTCGCCAGAAAGAAGGTTCTTGGCGTAGAGCATGTAATGCAACAAAAATACTTTCCGAGGAAGGTTTTTTATGTCGTAATGCGATGTCTTTTATTCCAGCAAATATCTTTGATATTGGTAATACTTTAAATCTTTCAAAAGAGCTTGGTGCAAAGTGCTTTGCTTTTGGTCCGGTAATTCCCGATGGTAGAGGTTCAATTTATGCAGAATCATTTAGACTATTTGCTGAAAATCACCCACCTCAGGAAATAACTGATTATTTGAATAAAATAATTGAAGAGAATAAAGATTTTATTAATTTACTTCATAAGAATGTAATGGAAGGACTGATTAAAGGAAAACAGAACTGTGGACTTGGACATCGGAGTTGGGCTGTTTCACCTTCAGGTGATATCCGCCCTTGTGTTATAATGCCTATTGGATTGTTATCAATTGGGAATATTAAGGAAAGTATTGATGAAATAGTGAAATGTGAAATAATAAATAAATTACATGATACTCCTCCTCCTAATAAAGAAATGTGTGGTGATTGTGATGCCATCGGTTTCTGTCCCTCGTGTGTCTATCATGGGATCAAGCAATGTGTTTTAAAGAAAGGTTGTAATCTATTCAATAAGTCTCCTCAATTCAGGAGCCTTATTGAGAGTGTTGATAAGAATTATATTTTTGATGGATCATGTAAGCATTCGATCTTCTAATTATGTAGATACTATACTTTTTTCAAATAGTTATAATCATTTAGTTTTTGTATATTAATTATTCAAATTATTAAAAAAGCAAACCATCGAACCTGCAGTGCTCTTGAAAAGGCTTTACAAAAGAGTAGCCTGACTACTTTTATCAATTGAAATTTGTAATTATGAATAAGTTCATAAAAAGCAAGTATCGTTTGAGTCAAATATATATTACATGTATTTTGTAACGTTATTCCATATCTTCCCAGAGTTGCTTTTATTTTTCTACACAAACAAGTATGAAATTTGATTTATTTTAAAAAGGTTATGTAAATATGAAAATAATTAGGAACAAAGATGTTTATTTTCGAAAAGAAAAAAATGGGGGAGTTATTTTTAATAAAGTAAAAAAATGTTTCCATTCAATCAGTTTCTTAGAATATAATATTTTAGATTTATTAGAACAAGAAATGACGATAAATAAAATCCTTATTAATGAAAACATTAAAATGAATAAAAAGAATATAGTAACAAAATCTCTTGATAATCTTTACTGGTATGGATGTATTCAGGGTTGGGTATCAACATCCTTAATAAATCCAATAGATACTTTCAAACCAGTCGAGAACCTTAAATTTCCTCTTTCTGTTCTATGGTCGCTCACAAAGAGATGCAATTTTTTCTGTAAGCATTGCTATATGGACGCAGGTGAAGAAGGTTTAGATATTGTTGATAAGAAAACGATAAAAATTCAAATTGATGAATTTATTAAAATGAGAATTTATTCTATTGTTCTAACAGGAGGAGAAGTATTACTCTATGAGGGGATAGAAGAAATTTTAGGGAGGTTAAAAACTGATGGTATCCAAGTTGGATTAGAAACAAATGGATTTTTAGCAGAGTATTATTTAGACTTGCTAACTGATACTTGTAACTTTATACAGATGAGTATTTATTCAGCTAAACCATATCTTCATGATAATTTTGTTGGAGTAAAAGGGTCATTTGAGAAAATATCTAAGAATACATCGTTATTTGTAAAAAAAGGATTAATTGTAGTTCATAATTATATTGCAAGGAAGAGAAACTTAGAAGATCTGTTTGAATATTTGAAAAAATACCATGATTCGGTAAGTTTCATTAAAATAACTCCTATGGAATCTTTAGGACGAGCTGAAACAGATTTGAAAGAAGATTGTTTTAAATTTAACGAAATTAACGGATTGGTAAATATAGTGAATAGTATTCAAAAAAAATACAAAAATGTTTTCATGCATTTGCCTTATATAAATATTTATAATAGTCTTAATCAGAACATGTGTGGAGCTGCAATTAGACAGTGTTTTATTAACTATAATGGGGATGTTTTTCCATGTGAAAAAATGCCAGTAGTATGTGGAAATATAAAAAATGATAAGCTTAGTACTATATGGATAGAATCAAATAGACTTAATGGCATACGATCCAGACAGAATATCGGCTTATGTAGTAAATGTAATAATTTTAATTATTGTAAAGGGGGATGTATTGCTATGAATTACGATTATGATCGAGATATATTACAATCAGATAAAATATGTAAATATATTCATCATAAATGAGTATCTGTGTATATTCTCCATTCCTTGACTAAAAAGTTGGCGATGTAGTTCCCAGAGTTTGTTTTATCGTTGCATATTTAGGCAACATCTGGACACTTGTCTCGGAAGTATCAGAACAGTAATTCGGTAATACCCGGATAACTTGTCAGCTACAAAACTAAGTTGGTAACCTTTAACTTATTTGAGTTAAAAGAGCCAATTGGATAGGAGGAATTGTAATGCAGAGGTACGAGAAATCAGTAATTTTGTAGTGAGTGTGCCCGAAAGGGCGCAAAATTCAAAAAACAAATCTTCGAGTTGGTTCATTTTAGTTCCCTGCTTGGGTGGTGTCGGACCACGGTAAAATGTTGACTTGCAAATAGATAATTGCTATCAGCAAGGCGAATATCTCCAAGCAGGATAAATGTCGCACACTTTATAATGAAATTGATATCGAATGAAGAAATATGGAATGAATGGAAGTTTAAAATGCCGGTTATTTATAACAAAGAAAAATAGCCTAACAATCGCTTCAAGCTGACAAAGCTATG
>JABMQR010000229.1 GCA_013202335.1 Bacteroidota bacterium | reverse complement strand
CTTTTCTTTCTTTTCTTTCGTGCTCATTTCATTCTCCTTTTTAAAGCTGCTGTTATATCTTCTACGGATTAGCTGCTGATATTTTTTCTTCCAGTCGCTCCAATCTCTCTTTTAATGAAGCATTCTCTTTTTCTATTTCAGCTTCTTTTGCCGTTGATGATAAATAGGAATCCTGCTCCCACCAATTTATACCCATCTCCATTGCCTTATCTACAGATGCCACAAGAAGGCGTATTTTTATATTAATCAGATCAATATCGGCAATCTGGATTTTTATATCACCTGCAATGACAATTCCCTTATCCAATACACGTTCAAGAATATCGGCAAGATTTGTGCTATTAACAGAATGATTTATATTGTCGGACATTTTTACTCCTTATTCCTCTTCTTCTGAGAAATCCATCTTTTGCTTATAGGCAGCTACCTCAAAATCAGCAGTTAATTTTATTTCATAATAATTTCTGTCCATTACCTTGGTTGATAACCCGAGAGACTTGATAAATGAACTTTCTTCGAAAACTTCGGCTATTCCTGTCCATCCATTTTCTTTTTTTTCTATAGTTATCATTTTAGCGCTGCTCCCAATATTCCTTTCCAGAAATTCTTTCATGGTTTCAGCAGCTTTTTCTATTCCCATTTCTTTCTCCTTATCTACATATTATAGGATGTCGCCAGAGTTTCAATTGACCAGCACATCCATCAGGCAGGGGAAGAAGCCATCCATTTCTGTCGATTACGATAAAAAATCAGATTTTTCTTCCGACAGCTTAAACATATTGAATTATCATACAGAACTATGACTCTTCAATACTCAAATGACATTTTTTTCAATTCATTTCCGGTCGCTTTCTCTTCTGGGGTATTGGAGTCTAAAATAGTCCCTGTACAAACCGCTTTAAGTGCATCTTCGTGAATACGCTTAACCTTCTGAGTAATTTCTTCTACCCGTCGGGATATTTGCTGATATCTTGTTCTCAGTTTTATGCATTCATTCATAAGTCGTTCTTTTTCTATCTCACACTTATATAGAACCAGTGAGGAAGAACTTTGAACTTCGGGAATAGAACGTCTTTGTGAACTGGTCATGGTTATCGCATGATGAAGTCCTTTCAGATTATTACTAGTTTTCATACCTGTCTCCTTTTAATGCTCCTGTCTATTCAATGAAGTGATACAGAAGAAAATGTATCCGCAGCATCTTTCTTTTTTTCAACATGAATACCCGGCTAAGCAAATTCCCTTTTAACAAATTCAAGTACCAATTCCCTGACCTTTTTCTGATTTGTTTTGGAACCGACCCGGCTTGTTTCAGAAGATAAAATGTCCTGACATAATTGTATGAACTTTGGAGATTTGGTGGGAATCAAGTTTTGGACTTGGAGTGTCTTCGCTATCATAATACAGGCTCGAACGGTTGGAGCAAATTCACACTTTCCTGATTCCCGCAGGCTTCTCACTATTTTAACGATAATCTCTGCATGATCTAATGCAATTTTTGACTTTGCCTGGGTAATCGCTACTTCAGTCTCATAATCAAAATGATTCAGATCAAGAGTTACCATTCTATCTCTCAGTGCATCCTGACTTCTGTGAACACCGGCATACTCTTCAGGGTTACTGGTGAATATAGCAGTGAAATTTGGATCAACTTTAAGATAATGCTCACCCCCGCTCATTCTTCCTGCAGGCAAATCCATCATTTTTTCCTGCAGTATAGAAAGAAAAATATTATTGGCCTCTGGTCTTGATCGTGTAAATTCATCATAGATCAGAGTAAATCCGTTTTTACAAGCAATAGTTAGACGATTGTCAATCCAATTCTTCGTCATGCTCTCTTCAGTTTTTACCACACTTGAGATGAATCTATCAACAACCTTCTTTACCTTATAACCATACTCCCCACCTACCAGTGCAGATGTTGAAAGTTCATCATCTCCATGAATCATCATCACTGGTCTTCCAATTTTGCTGGCAATATGCATAGCAAGAGTAGTTTTTCCTGTCCCTGAAACCCCCCTGAAGTGAACAGGAAACCCTGCCTTGTAAAAATTTAGGGCTCGATTGCTAATGTCCTTAATGTATTCAGTCTCTACAAAA
Organism: Bacteroidota bacterium; assembly: GCA_013202335.1. Next base: position 2,688 of record JABMQR010000229.1, on the reverse strand, counting down.
TCAGGTAGTGCAGTTAGTTCCAGCACAGTTGCCGTCTGATCTATCATTTGGTCTCTCCTTTCTTGTTTGAAGATCGATTAATATCCCTTGACATCAGCTCTCCACAATCCGGACAAAATTTATAACTCTTCGCATAAATATAACGGATAGTATATCCACATTTCTGACACTCAATATTTAGAGGACACCCGCATTTCGGGCAAAAGTTAAGATCGCCCCATGTTGCAGTATTACACCCAGGACATTTAAATGCTTTACTCATAATGTACCACCTTTTCCCCCTTGATTACTCGGTTCCTGTGAGAGGGGGAAAAATAAATTTCCTTCTTTCCTTAACTTCCCCTGTTCAAGCAGCTCCTTTGCAATTCTCCCCAGTTTTAGTCTTGGGGTACCAAGCAGCTTCTCCATTTCTCCTACCAAAGCTCCATTGGGATGGTCTGCAAGAAAAGCCAGCATATCTTTCTGTAGAGTCAACGATGATTTCTCTTCTTTAGGAGTTGATTTCTCTTCTTTAGGAGTTGATTTCTCTTCTTTAGGAGTTGATTTCTTTTCTTTAGGAGTTGATTTCTCTTCTTTAGGAGTTGATTTCTTTTCTTTAGGAGTTGATTTCTTTTCTTTAGGAGTTGTAAGGACAACCGGCTCGTGTGGGATTACTGGTTTTTTTTCCGGTTCCAGTGACTTCTCTTTCTCGTCAACAAGTTCCTTTTCTGGTGTTTCTTCTTGCTCAGAAGCAACAGTGATTTTCTCTTTTTTTCTTTTTTTTCCAGCAATGACTCTATTCATTCTTTCCCAATCAGTTGCTATGTTAATTTGTTCTTCTTGAAAATCTTTTATTATCCCCTGGGTTTGGTTTTTCAGATCCTCTACATCTTTACGGATACCGGACATCATGACCTCGAACTCCTGAAGACGGGATGTTTCTCCGTCAGAAAGGGTTGCCCTGATTTCGTTTCTCCTTGTAACTAGTTCCTCGTGAAATTCCTTCAACAAATTCTGAGTTTCGTTTTTCAGGTCCTCATTGCTCTTGGTAATATCAGCTGTCATTACTTTGAACTCCTGAAGACGGGATGTTTCTCCGTCAGAAAGGGTTGCCCTGATTTCGTTTTTCCTTGTAACTTGTTCCTCGTGCAATTCCTTCAACAAATTCTGGGTTTCGTTTTTCATTATTCTTCTCCTTTTTAGTGATTAGATTTTTTACCGGCGAATAATATATAGACCCTGTAAAAACCACCTCACTTCATCTATACTCTTCTCATTTCAGCTCTTTTTTCTTTCATAGTATCAGTCAATTCTCGCCATTGATCACCCATCTGCTTAACTTCCTCTCTCCTCTCAATCCTTTTTACCTGTATGTTTTTCATCAGCACTTTCAGATCCTTCACCCGTACTGATTCTCCTTTACGGAGTAGATCCTGCAGAGATTCTGCTGTCTCCCTGTGTTCTTGACGGAATTGTTTCAGCCTTTCACGTATTTCTTTTTCTCTTGAACTCTGTTTTTCCTGTATTTCATTCAATGAATTTCTGAATTCAGCTATTCTCGTTTTTTCTTCTTCAGCTCTTAGGGTTCTTTTATTCTTAAAATTATCCTGGATGGATTGAGCAACATCCTTCTGTTCCTCCAGATAATTCTTCAGTAATGTTCTTATTTGTTTTTCCCGGGTATCTTGATGAGAAAAGATATCTTCCATCATGCTGTCATAATCTTTTTTCCTCAAAGAGCCCTCACGTGCCAGTGTTTCTTGAAGCTGTGTATTCATCAACATACGTTTTGTCTTAAATATATTGAGAAGATGATGAGTATCATCAATAATCTTTCCTATATCAACTATTCTCAATTCATATGAACAGATGATTTCCTCGGTTACTCTCTTCATGTCTTCAACTTTACCCATAATATTTACCCATAAATCACTCTCAATTGTAAAATCCCATAACAACAATCGATGTTCTTTGTTCTTAATCTTTTTTTGTTATGACTCCTGCGCCTCTGCATTTCATACAGTACAAACTGCTTCCCGGAGCTTTCCCTCGCCCTTTACAGGTTGGGCATCTTTCTATCGGAGGTTTTACCGGGATAACGCCTTTGCCACGGCAGGATGGACAGGTGGAATTAGTTTTTGGTGGGTACGCGCCCGTGTCTTTGCAGTAAGCGCAGACAACAACAGGACCCTGCACATGGACTTCCCCTTTTCCGCCGCATACAGGACATCGTGTATCTGTTGTCCCGTGCAGTATTCCTTTTCCTGAACACAGAGCGCATGCAAAAGCGTCGCCCTCCAATATTTTTCCAACTGGCCTATTCATACTTTTTCCTTCCTTCAAATTAATTGTATTCCATTCCATTCCATTTCAGTATATCTCTTCATGTCTTCAACTTTTCCCATAAATCGCCCTCAATTGTATAAACAAGGTCTCCTGGCAAAACATGCTTATCGTTACCCTATATTTGCGTAAGGATGATTCGGCAAGATACCTTCTTTCAGCGATAAGCTTATGCTGCTGTTGCAGTTAAGCCAATAGCTTCTGCATACTTCAGATAAGTCTCTACTGATGCGATAACAACTCTGGCTTCAATTGCAAGTAATTCAATACCTACAAGTGAAATTCTTACCCATGCATCAACCACAATTCCCTTGTCCAGTATCCGATCTATAACTTCGACCAGACTGGAACTTCCAATTGCTTTTT
>JABMQR010000228.1 GCA_013202335.1 Bacteroidota bacterium | reverse complement strand
CAATTATAGCATTCTCTTCCGTGGGAGTCCAGTACTTTACGCACCTTTTTCAGGATTAAGCTGAATAGTTACACTAATTATACAAAATAATCGTGCTTATGTCTATATATTATAAGTAATTACTAGCTATTTATTAGAGAATTCCAGCGTAATTTTCGGGTTTTTTTCTCAAGCTTTTGGTATGCGAACTTTGAGTTATATGTTATCGTACTTTTGATAAAAACCAACCCCTCAGATCAGCAGTACTAACGCATAACCTATTTTGCAAATTTATCTGATTTTACCTACCAGTATGGATATACAGCTTATTCGTGATTGCATGGGTAGAAAAGGAGGTATTGATGAAAAAACCCATGGCTACTATATTTATGTACTCATAATGTGTAATTATACATTATGTATGTATGATACGATAATATGTGATGTTATTATTGAGTCGCTATGTATTTGTGTTACAAGTAATAATATACTTATAATAATTTTATTAAATATATTGCTTTTATAATGGTTATTACTTATACTGGAAAAGTGGCCTTGTTAAATGAATGGAAATGTCTTGAGAAGCTTGTAACAGTAAATTCTATCTGTAGATTGAGGTATGTATGATTGGCTATATTGAAGGAACACCAAGTCAACAAATAGGGCTGTTTAATACGAGCCTGGATGAACTGATTGGTACAGATAGCATAGTAAGATTTATCGATGCCTATGTTGAATCTCTTGAGCGGATACGGAGCAGTAGAAGATTAGAAAATAAGAACACAGAATTTCACACAGCCTGCATGGTGGGTAGTCGTTGACTTAGTCAGGGGGGGGAGTAAAAAAAATATATAAAGATGGTTTAGTAAACTATATTTTCAGCTGAATCCGGTGTATACTATGTTCCACTATATATATATATTTTTCTTCATATTTGCTTTTTGTACTCCATTATTTAAATAATGTGTATTAGCATAAAATCAGCTCTGTTTTCCAGGTGTAGTGATTTCTGGTTATCAACCGGAAATGGAATCATCGGTTACTTGAACACGCTGCAATAGGTTGAGCAGTTGCCTATTTTTGCATCAATTTTCAAAGAACATTCTTCGTATCCAGGTGGTACAGATTGTGATCACTACACCTGGAAAACAGAGCTGAAAAATTACTACCTCATTGACTTTCAAAAACATCATACGTCAAAGGAGTCTTTTGTGTATAGAACCCAAAAAGAATTCAATCAAATACTGGACAGAGAGAGAATTACAAAACTCATAAGCACCGAGCTGGATACCACTACAGGCCTCCGTATTTCATTAGTCAATGTGATTAACTACCTTCGTAGATTGTCGGATTGTGAAGCTGTCGGTATCCGTTTCCATGATAACGATCACTGCCCTTTTTTTGTGTGTGATGGTTTTGCTGAACAGTTTATAAGCGAAGATATTTGCTCATATAAATTTAATATGAACGAAGGGATGCGCACTGCACCCAGTGCTCAAAAAATAGATACTGCAGCATTTATTGAGAGAACTCTGGATTATAAAAAATCTGACACCACCCCCATTTTGAACAAATCACTTCAATCGGATGATCTTCAAAGTAAAATTATTGATCACTGTATCGAATGGGGATATGAATCAATCGCATTAATCCCAATAAAAGCCAAGGGAGAATGGATCGGGCTGCTGCAGTTGAATGACAAAAAAGTAGACATGTTCGATGGCTGCCTGATCGAATATCTTGAAATAATTGGAAAATATATCGGCATAAGATTTCAGAATGAGATAATTCACACAAAATTAAAAAATAAAGATGCATTAATTAACACTTTATTGGAATATATCCCAAATGAAACTATTATTGCCGATCGCAATGGAACAATCCTGGCAGCCAATCGCAACAGTGAAAATTTAATCAGTACCTTGTCGAGTATCGAAGAAATTTTATATACAGATTGTACAAATAATCATGAAATTAATATACGTAATGAACTGACAGAATGTATAAATACTGGTAGTGCAAAAGAGCTTCCGTATCTGAAACATGAAGATAATTTTTTTTCTATAACCCTGACCCCTTTTGTCGACGGGAAAATAGTAATATCAAAAAAAACGATTGACAATAATAACACTGAAGAAGTAATAAAAGTAAATCCCAAGTTTGATTTTATCCCTAACAATCAACAGATCACTAAACATACCGAAAGGCTTGCCTTTACTGGTCGGATTGCTGCAGGCATTGCCCATGAAATAAGGAATCCTTCAACAAATATCACACTGGCCCTGAATCAACTAAAAAACACATTTGAACCCGAGGGGAAACAGAAAAAATATGTGGGGATCGTTGAAAGAAATTTACATAGAATTAATTACTTAATAACTGAGCTTCTTAACTGCGCCCGACCGCCTGAACTCAATATGCAGCCTTATAATATACATGAAATTTTAGAGAATGTCCTTGCGTCTGTTGATGAAAAAATAAAATCAAAACAAATAACTGTATTTAAAGAATTCGCCAGTACAAACTTTACAATCCATGTGGACAAAGAGTATATAGAACGTGTTTTTTTAAACCTTATACTTAACTCCATTGAAGCAATAGCAGAAACAGATGGCGGCCTAACCATTTCGACTCAAAATAAACAAAAGTGTTTCTTGATAAAAATAGAGGATAACGGCATCGGCATTCCTGAAGAAGATATTATTAAAATATTTGATCCTTTTTTCAGTTCAAAACAAGGCGGTATTGGTTTGGGTTTAACAACATGTTATGGCTGTATTGTCAGTCACGGAGGCACTATAGAAGTTACCAGCGAGCCGTCCAAAGGAAGCATATTTACCGTATTATTACCTCTAACAAACAAAGGAGAAAGAGATAAATTTTCTTAAAAGGATATTATCATTGACAATTACCACAGGTACGGTGGAATCTTATTTGCCCCTGATATCAGATTGAATTATAGAGGGAAACTGACAAATGAAAGAGTTTACATATGACATTAGAAGAGGAGCAGACATTTATCGAAGGATATCAGAAAGCCGTTTGAAGGGGTGGATTTCTTCAGGAAAGATAAAATCCGGAGAAGTATTGGTTTGGCGCAGCGGACTTTCCGGCTGGCGTAAAGCCGAGGATCTTGAGGAATTGCAGCCATTTTTCAAGAAGCAGGAAAGCTGGCCTTCTCTGAAAAAGTCTACAAAAGAACAACCTACTATTAGGCGGCAACCAGCAGTCAGTAGAAAAATAAAAAAAATTATGTTAATCGATGATGAAAAAGATTTGTGTCTGCTGTTCTCAGAAATTCTTGAGGAAAAAGGATATATCGTAACCAGTGCCAATTCAGTAAGCGACGCTCTGAATTTTCTTAACGAAGAAACACCTGACCTTGTAATCCTTGACTTAAATCTTCCTGATGGGGATGGAATGTGTGTTGTTCCAAAAATCAAGAAAACAAGCCCGAATACGATTATTTGCATAGTATCTGCATATGGCAGTGAGAAAAGAAAAATGGATGCTAAAAAAAAAGGAATATCAATTTTTATCGATAAGCCTTTTAGTGTAGAGGATATATTAAAGAATATCAGGCTATTCAATAGGTAGGAATATTTGACATGAAAACTGTTTTTATTGTTGATGATAATATTGATTTTTGTTATCTTCTCTCAAATATCCTGGAAAAAGAAGGATATTCTGTTAAGGATTTTCATGGTGGGATGCAAGCGCTGCAAGTAATTGAAAAAAATCCTCCTGATGTGATTCTTCTGGATATCCAGCTTCCTGATATAAATGGTTTACAGGTACTGGAAAAATTGAAATCAAATAATAAGGATTTGACAATTATCATGCTTACAGCTTTCGGGGAGATTCACGATGCGGTTAAAGCAATGAAAGCTGGAGCCTTTGATTACATCCTGAAGCCCTTTAATCAGGAGAAACTACTTAACATACTAAAAAAAGCGATCCATAAATGCAGCTCACTTACTGTTCAGGGATGCCCGGGATTCATACCACCCTCAGAAATAACTGAACATAAGTTAATAGGAAAGTGTGACGCATTTCAACACATTATAGCAGATATTAAAAAAATTGCACTAACCAACACAACAGTTATCCTTCAGGGAGAAAGTGGTTGTGGAAAAGAACTTTTCGCAAAAATGATCCATCAGGAAAGTCCCAGAAAAAATAAGCCATTCATTCCCATAGATTGCGGAGCTATACCAGAAAACCTGATCGAGGGTGAACTTTTTGGCTACGAAAAAGGAGCATTTACCAATGCGAACACTGCTCATAAAGGGAAATTCGAACTAGCCAACCACGGTACACTTTTTTTGGATGAAATTACCAATCTTTCTGAATCAGCCCAGACCAAACTGCTCCGTGTAATTGAAGAAAAAAAGATCTGGCACCTTGGAGGAACAAAAGCTGTAACCCTGGATATTCGGATAATTACAGCTTCCAATATTGATATTATTAATGCGGTTCATCAAAAAAAGTTTCGGAAAGACCTTTTTTATCGTTTAAATGAATTCACTATTTCTATCCCCCCTCTGAGAGAAAGGATAGCTGATATTCCAGAAATACTATCTTACTATATACAAATAGGTAACAAGGAATTTTCAAAACAGGTGAAGAGTTTTTCTCCCCAGGCTTTAAAGTTACTGCTTGATTATCCCTGGCCAGGAAATGTACGAGAACTAAAAAATGTTATAAGAATGTCAGTACTGTTTTCCAGATCCGATTGTATCAGTCAATTAGATTTACCGCAGCAAATAACTGCATATAAACCAGACATCTCCTGTCAAAAATCCGAGCAATTAGATAGTAATTCATTTAAATCCGCTACATACAATATCGAAAGAGAGATGATAATAAAAACTCTTATCCATACGGAAAAAAATAAAACAAAAGCCGCTGAGCTTCTGCAAATTAATAGAAAAACACTTTACCGGAAGATGAAAAATCTGAATATCAATTGTTAAAGAGTGAAAACTTCTCATACCATTCTGTATTGATACCTAATGCAAATTACTTGCCAGCCAGTACATTACGCAGCGTCTCCTGCATTTGTTCAATGTGGTACGGCTTGTTTACTATACCACTAAAGCCATAATTCTTATAGTTAGCTACAATGGTGTCATTCGAGTAACCGCTGGACACGATTGCTTTAACTCGGGGGTCTATCTCAAGCAATTTCGCAATCGTCTCTTTTCCCCCCATACTTCCCGGTACGGTCAGATCCAGAATAACCGCATCAAATGGGTTTTCAGAGATCTTAGCTTCGGTATACCGCTCTATTGCATCATCCCCATTTCTGGTGAGTTCTACTTTATAGCCAGCATTAATCAGCATTTTGTTTAGAAGCGCAAGAATTGTTTCCTCGTTATCCATTATCAGGATGCGTCCCGAAGTTACTGCCAGGGTTTTGATTGCGGCAGCTTTCTTCTCTTTTATGATTTTCTTTCTGGAAGCAGGCAGGTACATGTGGAAAGTCGTCCCTACCCCTAGTTGAGAGTCGAAAGTGATATGGCCTCCATGACTTTTCACGATAGAATACGTAGTGGCCAGACCCAGACCGCTCCCCTTCTGTTTAGTAGTGAAGTAAGGGTCGAATATTTTGTAATAATGACTTCTTGGCATACCGGTACCGTGGTCTTCTATGTCTATCATCACGTAGTTTCCTTCAGGCAGAGGCAGGTGTTGTTTTATCCCTATAACCATGTTGTTGGCTCTTATATAAATTATTCCGCCATTGGGCATGGCCTGGTCGGCATTTATAACCAGATTACTAAATATCTGGGTAAACTGCCCTTCGTCAGCTTCCACTGTCCACAGATTATCTGGAAAGGAAAATTCAGGTTTAATATTAGACCCTCTCAGGACAAAGCAAACTGATTCTTCTATCAACTTATTGATGGATATCAGTTTTTTCACTGGGGTTCCACCTCTTGAGAAGGTAAGCAGCTGTTGTGTAAGGTCCTTTGCCCTGAATGAAGCCTTTTCTGCTTCAATCAGCATTTCTTTAGCCGTATCTACTTCATTGGTTTCTATAAAACTATTTGCCAGTTGGACGTTTCCCAGTATTCCGGTAAGAATGTTGTTGAAGTCATGGGCAATTCCCCCGGCCAGGATGCCTACCGATTCAAGCCTGACTGCTTTCTCCCGTTCTTCCTCTGTTCTCTTCTGTTCAGTAATATCACGTATATTACACTGAAAAACTCTTTTTTTGTTTACTTGATATGCGTTAGCTATAACTTCCACATCAATTTGTTTTCCTTCTTTGGTGATAAGCGGTAAGTGATCAAAACGGATATAGTTTTTATCCTGTAGTTCCTTATAAGAAATTTTACTTGCCAGAGTATCTTGTAAATCACCGATTTCCCATAGATTCTTCCCCATTAATTCATCTTGAGTATAGCCAAGCAGGTCAAGGGCGAACGGGTTGACGTCCAGGATCTGTCCTGTATTTCCATCGAGAATTAATATAGCATCCTGGGCAGTTTCAAAGAGACGCCGGTAGCAAATTTCTGAGGCTGCCAGAGCAGCTTCAGAATGCCTGCTCTCAGTGATGTCAGTAAGAATAACTATCCTGCCCAGGATGTTACCTTCAATATTTTTTAACGTGCTGGTGCTAAGAAGGAAGATAAATTCCACCCCGTCTTTTCGGTTCATTCTGACTTCCATGTTTCTCTTAGTCTCTTCACTTGTAATATCTGAGAAAGATAAAGACTGATTATCGAGATTGGTGAGTAAAGAGAGCAGTTCATCAAAGTGTCGATATAGAATGTTGCCGCCAAGTATTTGTTGTGCCATCCGGCTGATACGGCTTATGATTCCAGCCTCATCACACACCAGAATTATCTCGCTTGCCTGCTCAATAATTGAATTGGATAGTTTTCCTGAAGCCAGGATTTCTTCGTCACGTTTCTGTTTGCTCAAATCTGTCACTACTATACAGGTCATTTCAATCTCGCCTGCCCTGTAAATACTTGCAGAAAAATAGACCGGAATATTGATACCGTCAGTGGCCGAAAGAGTAAGTTCACATTTATAATTATCTCTATCAGTGAAAGAATCAAAAAGCAGAAGGGAAGATGGCGTAAGCAGGGAACAAAATGGGGTGCCGGTGAGTTTTTCCATTGGTGTCTTGATCAGTGATGCTAAGTTACCATTGCAGTAGAGGATACTATTATCAGCCGCCAGTAGGGCTGCTCCTTCATTCATTGCCTCGACGAGTACCCGATATGCATGTTCTTCACCTTCCAGCATGAAGACCTGGTCACCATTGGGGCTGGATACAACCAGTGCATCCACCTCACCGTTACGGATAGCGGATATCGTTTCCTCCGCTTCTTCCAGCTTGATGCGGAGATCCTCAACCTCTGCCTGAAGTTTTTGGCGTTTATCAATATGCTTAGTCATGACAATACTCTCCTACTGCTCTTGTTCCTTTAAATCCAGCCGCAGCAGAATTTTTTCTATATTCGACAGGTCGCCAACAAACTTGCGTATAGGCAGCGGCAGTAGCTTGACCAGTGTTGGAGATGTGATAATCTGGTTCTTTTTAATACGATCAGGCTGCTGGAGAATATCAATCACCGTTAGTTCATAGTGTCCCTTAAGATGTTCTTCACAAAGTTTCTTGATATTCTCTATCGCTCGTAATGACCGGGGCGTTAGCCCGGAGCAATACAACTGAAAAATAAAGATACCTTTACTTCGTTGTTCGAAAGCTTGCTCCAGTTTTTTTGCGCTGTCATTTTCACTATTAATTTTCATTTTCAGTTCACAAATTTTCTTGAGCTTGGCAAAAGCGGTCACAGACTTCTGCATTACATTAAATCTCCCAAAGGTCCTAAATTGAGATTCAGATCATCATCTTTCAAATTAAAAACAGCTTTTAGTTCTTCCATTTTACTTTCCAGTTTCATGAAAGTTTCACCAAGCTTTTCTATCTCATCTTCTGATAGAGACCCTGCATCCATTCTTCTCATACCTTGTTTCTCTAATAGTTGTCTGATCAGTTCAATTAGCGTAAGAACCAGTTTAGCAAGTCCTTTTTCCGCGTTCTTTGGATTAGCATCAATTTTTCTTGGGAGGATGTTCTGAATTTTTTCAATTTCCTCAATAAAACCTTCTGGGTGATCCGATTCAACTCTCTCATTGATATTCATCATCTTAAAACCTTTATTTTGTAAGAATTGTATTTACAAAATTTAAAATAGTGGAATCTTGATCTAAACTTTGGTTATTTTTCATTTTAATAAAATTATAGGGAGGCCATGGACCACTGAACTGATATTCAAGATCAGGTTGAATAATTCTTAGTTTTTTGAAAGCCTGTGTAAGTTCTTTTTGCATATCTTTTTTTACCAGATATGCCGCATTTAAAAGTAGTTTCTCTGTCTGTAGTTTTTTCAATTTTTTTTCTACAGCAAACACTGAAATAAAATCATCGATTTGTGTAATATATTTTTCAGCTTCTTCCCAAAATGCTTTTTCATTCCTATGCAAATCAAGTTTTTTTTTCATATACACTTTTTGAAAAGACTCACCAGCAACAAGTTCTTCTTTTTTACATCTCTCTTTTTCAATAACAAGGTTAATTTGCTTTTTTATTTTTGTAGCAGGCCATAAAACTTTAATACCAAATTCCACTTTTTGTGAAAGTCTTTTAATATTTTCCTGCAATGCAGAATAGTGCTCTTCCAAAATTCTCAGAACACCTTCATTCCCCATGGCAATTGTCATCAATCTCATTGGAAGAACTGTATAATTCTCCATCAGTAATTCACATATTTCTTCATGTATCACCGCATAATTCTCCACTTGTGTATCCATTGTACCAACTGTCTCAATTTCACTGACAACAGCTGCAACATCTTTATATTTGATGAAGAACACTTTACGACTGCTCATAGAAACATCCGTTATATATGCAGCTGCATCACTATCGTGGGAAATAATGCAATAAATATAGATTTTTTTTAATGGTGTTGTGCTTTTCGGAAATGTATCTTTCTTCATCAGTACATACCCTTTAATTTCTCCATCGTTTCCACTGAACTCAACAATGCACGAAGTCCTAAATATATAAGATCTACATCTGCGACAGAAATAACAATATCCCCTGAAATAACTACACCTTTATCCAATACCCTATCCAGAATTTCTAGAATAGTGACATTTTTTGTTTTAATATCTAATTCATCCAAACTTTTCCTACCTCTGTGACAAGCTGCTAAAATTATAAGGGGGCCACGGGCCAACACATTCGAAATTAAACCCTTTAGAATTATAATCCTTCCTAAGAATTTCCACCTCCGTAATAAAATTTCCAACATCACTTTGACCTACAAGAAAAGCAGCATTCAGAATCATTTCATCATTTTTCTCTTTCAATGATTCCTTGGACAATTCATTTGTCTGTGTATCAAAGCTATGTTCTGCCAAATTATCTCGAAATAAAATTCTGTACGTTGAAATAGTTTCATCAACTAACTCTTGAAGTATTT
>JABMQR010000227.1 GCA_013202335.1 Bacteroidota bacterium | reverse complement strand
GTTTATAACTAGCTTCTTTATACAATGGTATTCGATATCTGTCAAATACTGAAGCCTCAACTTCACCTTTTTCACAGCTAATTTTTGATATGTCAGCCGGAAGGCAATGCATATAGAGTGATTTACTATCTTTTGTAGAGTGCATAAGTTCCTCAGTACACTCCCAATTCTTATATTGAGCATTCTTTTCCAGACAGGTTTGTTCCAATTTTCCCAGCTCATCAAACTGCCCATTTCCAACCAGTTGAGTTCTCTCTTCCATAACTGCAAAGGGTGCCCAGCTTTTTGGGTAAACAATATCAGCATCAACAAAAGCTTCTTCCATTGAATTAACTTTTTTATAGGTTCCACCACTGGCTGCTGCATTATTTTTAGCAATATCTTCTATTTCAGGCATCACATTATAGCCCTCAGGATGTGCCAGAACTACATCCATCCCAAATCTGGTAAATAGACCAATAATTCCCTGAGGTACGGACAGAGGTTTTCCGTAAGAGGGCGAGTATGCCCACGACATAGCAATTTTTTTCCCTTTAAGCTTATCAACTCCACCAAAATGATTAATTACATGCAGCATATCTGACATTGACTGTGTAGGATGGTCTATATCACACTGCAGGTTAACCAGTGTTGGTCGTTGTTCAAGAATTCCATCTTCATACCCTTCCTGAACTGCCGCAGCAACTTCCTTCATATATGTGTGACCCTTTCCAATATACATATCATCCCGGATACCTATAACATCACCCATAAATGAGATCATATTTGCGGTTTCACGAACCGTTTCCCCATGGGCAATTTGGCTTTTCCCCTCGTCCAGATCCTGAACTTCAAGTCCCAGTAAATTACAGGCACTAGCATAACTGAAACGGGTTCTGGTTGAATTATCACGAAATAAAGATATTCCCAATCCACTATCAAAAACCTTGGGTGAAATGTTCAGCTCTCGTAACCCTCTGAGTATCTCTGCAGTTTTAAAGACCGCACTAATTTCATCATCATCTTTCATCCATGTGTGTAAAAAATCATTAAGATACATCTTATTTGTATTTAGATTTTTCAATTCCTGAATAAGGCCGTTAATTGCTTCTTTTCCCATTTTTAATTTTCCTCCATACATATGTAGTTATATTTTTTTAACGGGGATCATCCAAAATTATACAATTTTGAATGATCGACCCATTCCATTAGTCAGAAGTTTTGGATTTATATATCTATATAGTATGAATATTTATATAAAATCAAAATCGAAAACTTCAAAAGCAAATTTTAGAAATACTCTATTACTAAAATTTGCTCAAACCTCTAAGGATTTTTTCTGGTGTTATAGGCCAATCCCTTATCCAAATGCCTACAGCATCATGAATAGCATTTGCTATTACAGGTGCTGCTCCATTAGTACTAACTTCGGAAACTGATTTTGCCCCGAACGGACCATAAGGATCCTCTGTATCAACCAAAATAGCTTCAAATACATCAGGGAGTTCACTAATCATGGGTACGCCATAATCTCTTAATACCGAATTTACACACTCTCCTTTGTCGTTGAGTATAAGTTCTTCATATAATGTATGACCTATTGATTTAAGAACGCCACCATAGATTTGCCCCAGAGCCAATTCGGGATTTATTGGTGTACCACAGTCTTGAAGAGCATAATATTTCTGAATCTTTATTTCACCGGTTTTAGTATTAACTGCTGCCTGACAGAAATGTGCACCATACGGAAATGCAGATTTATCAGTGGTAAACGATGCTGCACCAATCAGCTGGCCACGTCCGGTTCCTGTTAAGACTTCATGGGCTATTTTTTTATATGTTATTATTTCCCCACTCTTTCTGGATTCAACGGCACCAGGGTGTATAAGAAAAAGATCGTCCTGATCTTCTTTTAAAATTTCTGAAGCAGCTAATAGAATATTTTTTTTCAAATCTTCAGCGGCCATTTTTGAAGCACTACCGGAAAAGAATGTACCACTTGATGCGTACGCACCCGTATCAAAAGGAGTATTATCTGTATCGCCTGACAGGATTGATACCTGATCCATATCTACACATAATACTTCCGAAGCAAATTTTACTGAAACAGTATCAAGACCTGTTCCTAAATCTGCCCCGCCTGAATGAAGCATAAAAGTTCCATCAGAAATCATTTTTATATCTGCACATGAGTGATCGAGCCCGGGAAGACCTGAACCTTGCTGTATAATAACAACACCCTTTCCAATACTTATATCCTGTGATTCAGAGATTTCCCGTTTGCCCCAATTAATGAGTTCTGCACCTTTTTCCAGAGCTTCTTCTAACCCACAACTCTCAACTAATGCGGGAGTCCCCTCGCGGCCTTCTCCAAGACACCGTAAGATTTCCAGCATAACACCTTTTCCTACCCTGTTCTTTTCAATCAGTGCAAGCGGATCCATTCCCAGTTCATCGGCAAGTTCCGCCAGAGCCATCTGCATGGCATAGCTTCCCTTAGGAGCCCCATAACCCTGATATGCCCCTGTTGGAGGTATATTGGAATAATAGGTTGTAACATCAAACTTAACGTTATCACAGAGAACAAGTGGTAAGGACTTCGAACAGGCATTCATAGGTACGGTTAAGCAATGATTACCGGTTGGTCCGGTATTGGCTTTTACATCCATATAGACACCCGTTAGTGAACCATCTTTTTTGGCGCCAAGTTTAACTGAAACCCTCATTGGATGCCTGGTACTATTGGCAATAAATTCCTGTTCTCTTGTAAATCGATAGAAAACCGATCTGCCGGTTTTATAAGATGCATATCCGGCAACATCTTCCAGTAATATATCCTGCTTTGATCCATACCCGCCGCCAACTCGTTCTTTAATTATCTGAACTTGATTTTCACTAATACCGCAGGCAGTTGCAACAATTCTCCGCATATGCCAGGGGACTTGTGTAGATGCATGGAGAATAAGTTTATCCCCGCGCATTTTCGCATATACAACGTGAGTTTCTAATGGGGTACATTGAACTTGAGAAGTATTGTATTCACGTTCAATAACAACATCAGCCTGAGAAAATCCTTTTTTAATATCGCCAATTCCCCCAGAAACTGATGCAGCTATATTTTTATGCGGATTTCCATGGATGGGAAATTGATAAATAACCTTACCATCACGATCATCAGCACCAGCATTATACTCCTGAAGATTTTCCGGAGCCCCAACAACATACTCTACAACACTGTTGTGAATAACAGGTGCATTTTTCTTCATAGCATCATCCAGAGAAAGAACCGGCTTTAATACTTCATAAGTTACATCTATCAAATTGGAGGCGATTTCTGCCGCCTGCTCATTTTCAGCAATAATTGCGGCTACACGATCCCCCACATGTCTTAATTTTTTATTAAACATCTTTCTGTCATAAGGTGAAGGTTCCGGAAATCCCTGTCCTGCCTGCCCATAATAGGTATCAGGGCAATTTTCATACGTTATTATGTCAACCACACCCTCAATCGCAAGTGCTTTTGAAATATCAATAGAATTGATGTATGCATGCGCATAAGGGCTGGTTACCATTTTTAAAATACATGATCCGGGTTCCACCATATCTTCAACAAATGACCTCCAGCCTGCAACCAGCTTTTTACCATCGATTTTTGGTTTAACCTTTCCTACATGTTTTAGTTCATTACGGAATTCAGGTATGATATCGCCTGTATACTCGGTATTCTTCAACCTTGACTTTGCAAGCTCAACGGCATTATAGAATTGTTTATATCCTGTAGCTCTATTAAATAATCCTGAAAGTGCATCATTAACATCAGCTCTTGTCGGTTCCGAAATTCTCTGAAGAAGGTCAGTAATAAGTAGTGCTGCTGCAGGAGCATTATATGCAGACTGCACAACACCAGCATCAACCATTGCTTGTTGAACAGCTGTTAATGTTCTTCCTTTTGCCAAACCATCAGGAGTAAGCAGAGTTTTTCCATCAATCTGTCCAGGTAAAAGCAATGAAGCATATTTTGGGATTCCATCAACAAGAATAGTATCACTACCGGCAAACCCTTCGCCATCATCACTATTTCTTACAGAAATATATCCTGCTTCATGTAAAATTTTCTGTACAGATTCTCCATGTTCACAACTCAAAGTTTTTTGTCTATTGTTAATATTACAGGTAATATTCATCTGAATTCTCCTTCATTATCTTCCGTAAGCAGTTAAACATTCGGTAAAGAAGTTTGCTGCAGCAGTTCCTGCAAGATATTTTTTGTATGAGTCAGACCCAGTATAATCACTTATTGCTTTTGTTTCCTCAGTAACCGCTTTCTCAAGTTCTTCGGCAGTTTGAATTGCTCCCTGATTAACCGCTTCCTCAACTTTTAGAAGTCTATAAATTCCATAGGGTTCTGTTCCAATAACGATCCTTAAATTATTCAAAATCTTTCTTTTTTCAGAATAATCTGCTCCAAAACCTACAACTATAGATGGAGGAGCCTGAATACTTTTACAGAATCTCTCTGAAGCAGCAAAACGTTCGGGTTTATCAAGACAAATCCGTGCAAGAAGGGTGTGATGGAACATCTCTCGATGTTCTATGTATTCACGAATTGGAACGCTGTCCTCAATTAATTCACCATTTTCTGAAAGATCTACGGTAATAAGTCGGGCTTTTGCTGCAATCAAAACCGGCAAGAGGTAGGAGTCACTTCTCTGAAGTGCCACATTACCACCAATTGTTGCCATGTTTCTTAGAGTTCTTGAACCAGCATAGCGTAAAGCCTTAATCAGATAAGCAGGAATTGATTTATCTTCAAGCGCTTGTTCAAAGGTAACACATGCGCCAATCTCCAGCCCAAATTTCGTTTTTTTTATCTCTTTTAAACATGCTGAAGTTATATCAATAACAGTTTCATATCTGCTTTGGGAATTTAGCCGGTTTATATCAGTACCACCAGCAAGAAAACCAGCATTTTTATCATGATTGGTTATCAAAGTCAGAATTTCTTTAACATCATCCGCTTTATAATATGTTTCTATCATACAGTCCTCCTGCCGATAAAAAGGTGATGATCTTTCTAAATTTTTTTTAGAAAAATCTACTTATTAATCAGAAGTTTTCGATTTATATATCCTTAATTTATAATTATTTGCATAAATACAAATCGAAAACTTCAAAAGAAAATTTCTTAATACTGAACCAAATCTTTGGTTTGGTTTTTAGAATTTTGAAATTTTCTCAGGTCTATTTATAGTAACCCTGCTTGTTTCATAAGCCTGTTTGCTGATAAATTCCCTTTCTCAGCAAGTTCAAACTCATCAAAACCTTTCAGCCGCCCATTATCCACTGCAAGGCGACCGTTAACAATGGTATATTGCGTCCCATGGTTATACCCGGAAAATAGTAGTGCAGCGATTGGATCTGAATGACTGCCAGAATATTCAAATCCACTAACATCAAAAACAGCAGCATCAGCATTATAACCTTTTTCCAACTTACCGGAATTGGTGAAATTTAACACATTCGCCCCATTGATAGTTGCCATCTTAAATATGTCACGTACTGATACTGAATCACTGCCATAGCGAACCCGCTGAAGCATTAGTGCTGCACGGGCTTCTCCCAGCATGTCAGATGTATCATTGGATGCAGACCCATCGACACCCAAAGCAACATTAATGTCCTCTTTAAGCATATCTTTAACTCTGCATATACCTGATCCAAGACGCATATTTGAGGATGGACAATGGGCAATTTGCGTCTTTGTCTCTGCCAGTACGTGCAGCTCTTCGTCTGTAAAATGAATCCCATGGGCATAGAATACATCACTCCCAATAAATTCACACTCTTCCATTAATGCGAGCGGTCTTTTCCCGTGGGCAGAAAGACAAAAATCATTTTCATCAACAGTTTCTGCCAAATGTGTATGAAGATTCACCCCATAGGTTCTGGCAAGTCTTGCAGATTCCTTCATCAAATCTTTTGTAACGCTAAATGGACTGCAAGGTGCAAGAATTATTTTTCTCATAGCCGAAGGGGACGGATCGTGGTATTTTTCAATTACCCGCAAACTATCGTCAATTATCTGTTTCCCGGATTGTACGACTGAGTCCGGAGGCAGCCCTCCATCCTTTTTGCTTAACGACATTGAACCTCTTGTAGGACTAAATCTCATGCCCAACGTTTCAGCAGCTTGAAACTGCAGTTCCATAATATCTCCGGAAAAACTTACCGGGTAGAGATAATGATGATCGGTAGATGCTGTACAACCAGTTTTCAGGAGTTCTCCCATTGCAAGGAGCGAGGAATAATAGACTGAATCAGGATCAAGATATTTCCAAATCTCATAAAGATAGATTAGCCAGTCGAAAAGTTTTGCATTCTGCACTGCAGGAAGGTTTCTGGTAAGAGTCTGGTAGAAATGGTGATGCGTATTTACCATACCGGGAATAACGACATGATGAGAGCAGTCAATAACTCTGCATGTATCATTCGCTGGTATTGGTAGATTTTTAGCAATTTCCTGAACCAATCCATCAACCATCAGCAGGTCATATCCAACTAACGGGTTGTTTTCTGCCGAAGTCATTAAGCAGTAAATATTTTTAAGTAAAATTTTTGACATCAGGACAACTCCTCTTTAATAATTCTAAAAAATTCTTTTATCAAACCGCAGGCTGTAGATTTTCGATATTCAGCTGTTGACCGCTGATCATCAATTGGTACTATAAGTTCTGCATAAGCCTGATACAATCTATTTTCATATTCAGAAAATTCAGAAATTCTCATTCCCTGTATACTTTTTTCAAGTTCAACAGAGCGCACAACGACAGGTGCTACAGCTCCAACAGCAAGCCGCATATCAGTTACAACCCCATTTTCAGTACAGAGTAATCCGGTACAGGAAAGCTTACTGAGAGCATTAGCCTTTCTGGTACCAACCTTTTTATAGAATGATACGGTATCCTTCATCTCCGGAATTCTGATTGCAGTCATTAATTCATCGGGATCTAACTCAGTTTTTCCCGGTCCGGTAATAAATTCAGAAAGAAGCATGCGCCTCATACTTTTCTCTGTTGCTAATTCAACCTCTGCATCCAGGGCATATAATACACAGACAGCATCACCAGCAGGGGATGCATTACAAATATTTCCGGCAATGGTACCCAAATTACGAAGTGCCGGTGCTGCCATTTGTCGTACAGCATCTTTCAAAACCGGGTGAACAAGTGAAGATTCGCACACTACTGATAATTCAGTTCCAGCTCTTATTATAACCGTGTTCTGCTCTTTAGAAATTCCTTTCAACTCTTCAAGATTGCTAATAAACATCACAGGCCAGGGAAATGTCGGCAGGGTACCTGCAATATTACGATATCTCACCATAAGATCCGTTCCCCCTGCTATTGGGACTGCACCAGTCTCTTTACGAATTTGTGCTGCTTCTGTGAGTGTTTTAGGGATATAACTGTTTACCATATTCCTTCACCTCTTTTCGCTGCCATCTGAATTCCAGTTATTATCATATTATAACCGGTACACCTGCAAAGATTGCCGGATAAAGCTTCCCGTATCTGATTTTCATTAGGGTTTGGGTTTGTACGCAGCAAAGCAGCTGAAGCCATTACCATACCTGGTGTACAAAAACCGCATTGCACAGCTCCACTTTCAGCAAAGGAATCTATAATACATTTCCCTTCTTCCGTATCTCTGATCCCCTCAAGTGTAATAATTTCTATACCCTGCACAGTCCCAATGGGAACAATACAGGAATTCACTAATTTCCCACCTTTAAGAACAGAACAAGCACCGCATTCACCTTCTCCACACCCCTCTTTCACTGCTGTAAGCCCTAATTTCTCCCGTAAAATATCAAGAAGTCTTGAAGAGGGGTTTGCGGTAACTGTTATCTTTTCGCCATTCAGCGTAAAAGTTATATCCTGCATATTAATTCCGCCTCAAATTGAAAATATATTCCGGGTTAACCGGAATTCTTGAAATTTTCTTATCTATAGCCTTTTGAACAGCCGCTGCATATGCTGCGGCTGCTCCATCAAAAACCAACTCACCCAGACCTTTTGCACCAAACGGACCATGTTCATAGGGATTCTCTACAAGATCACTATTCACAGAGGGAAAATCCATTGTTGTAGGAATAATATAATCTGCGAGGGTATTCTGGTAGAAAGCGCCATTTTTTATCTCCAGTTTCTCTAAACTTCCATATCCCAGTGATTGAATCACACCGCCATGAACTTGCCCATGTACTATCAAATCATCAATTGGTACGCCAACATCATGTACAGTCCATACGCCTTCCGTATCAACTTCATGTGTAATCGGGTCAACAGTAACTTCAACAGCACAAATACCCCAGCCGTAGGCAGGATAGGCATCTCCCTGGAAATTAGTACCATCCCACTCAATACCATCGGGTTGAACATAATCAGCTTCAACAGTTGTTTCACCATTTGAAGTCCAATCAACGAGAAGTTTTTCAGCTGCTGTCTGAACCAGTTTTCCTACCACCATCATCGACCTGGAAGCGACAGTTGGTCCTGAATTTGCTGCAATGGATGTATCCGGTGTTTCATAGATAATATCAGAAAGTGGAATTCCAAGAACTTTAGCTGCTACTTTAGAGCAAGTGGTCTGAAAACCCTGGCCTATCTCAACATTTGCAATACAAATGCTCACCTGTTTATTATTATGTTTTTTCAACCGAACTTTTGCTTTTATAATCTCTTTTTCGCCATCACCGGTAAACCCACCACCATGGTTATAAAAAGACATACTAATTGCACGGCCGTTTCCATTGCCGTATTCAAGGTTTTTTCTCTCATAATCAGAAGCTTTCAGAATTTTACCCAGCATTTCGGGAAGTTTTACCTCTTCATGAATTCTTCCATTAGTTACAGTTAACCCACCTGTGGTAGTAAAATATTGCTTTTTGAATTCAACATCATCCAGTCCTATATCTCTGGCAATATGTGACATGTGCATTTCACATGCAAAAATCCCCTGTGGAGCGCCAAATCCGCGAAATGCATCTGAAGGAAAAGTGTTTGTTGCTACAGCTCTGCCGTGAATCCGAACATTCGGAATATCATATACGCTGTTTACTGAAAATACTGTCCTTTGCAATACAATATGAGAACAGCTTTGATAAGCACCGGCATTTATTGCTATATCAATATCCATACCAACAATCTTATTGTTTTCATTCAGAGCTGTCTTAAATCGTATCCTGCTCGGATGTCTTTTTGCGGTAAAACTAATATCTTCCTTACGATCAAATAGTATTTGTATAGGTTTTTTTATTACATGTACGGCTACAACCAGAGGACCAGCAATTACATCAGGAAAATGTTCCTTTCCTCCGAAAGCTCCTCCTGTTACGGCCTGTCTGACAATAATATCATCTAAATCAACAGCCAGAACTCCGGCAACTGCTTTTCGCATATAGAAGGGACATTGACAGGAGGCAGTAATTACATATTTTCCATTCTCAAAAAATCCAACCATGCCTTGAGGTTCCATGTAAACATGTTCCTGAAAACCTGTGCAGATTTCATCTTCAATTATCCTGTGGCTGCCGGAAAAAACAGAATCTAAATCCGGGTCTCCTTTTGTAAGATGATAATCTGCAAACAGATTGTCATCCCCATATATTGAACCGCCCTTCAACTCCAGAGATTCCTCAATAGAAAAGGTGGGAATCAACTCTTCATACTCAACATTAATCAATTTTTCCAATTCAAGAAGCAAACTCTTATCTGGTCCAACCAAAATTCCTATTGTTTCTCCGATAAACCGAACTTCTTCCTCAGCAAACACCCTCCAGTCATCTGTAATCATATGCAGACGGTTTTCTCCGCCTTCGGGGATATCTTTTCTGCTTATATAAAAATAACCATCAGGAAGTGTTGGAATGGACACATTTACTAATCTTGCTCTGGATTTTGTGGATCTGATCAAACGTCCATACAACACACTGCCAAAATCCATGTCAGCTATGTATTTTGCATAACCGCCGGCCTTTTCGACAGCGTCCAGACGTTTAACCGGAGTACCGATTCTTCCATGAATGAAATCTTGTGATAATCGCTGGTTCATATGAGAAAACCCCTTAATACAATGTAATCAATATCATCCCAACCATCAAACAAAAACTAAATCTCCAATGAGTAAGGCAGCATCGCATAAAATGCAGCACATATCTCCAGGTCATCAATCCTGTTTGATTCATTCGGTGCATGCGCCTCATGTTCATCCCCCGGTCCGAACCCAATTGCAGGGATATTGTGTCTGCCTGATGTGGCAACACAATTGGTTGAGAATGTCCATTTATCTATAACCGGATCCTTCTGGTATAATGCTCTATATCCCGCAGCTCCACCCTGAACCAGTTCATGACTTTCCGGGAATTTCCATGTTGGGAAATAGAGTTCTTGTCCATATTCTTTGTTTTTCCACCCGGTTTTTGTATAGTAAGGCATTACTACGGATATAGAATCTTCACTATCTCCTACAGCCTCAGATACATATTTTTTCACCTGATTTATAGCAAGCTCTGCATCCTCACCCCAGGTAAGTCTTCTGTCCAGATAAAGCATTGCCTGATCCGGTACAGCACACTGTGAAGGTCCATGAACATTTATCTGTGATACTACAATCGTACCTTTTCCCAGGAAATTATCACTATCCGGCAGCAGATCACTATTGAGCTGTTCTATTGCCAAAGCTGCGCGGGCTGCCTTATATGCTGCACTTACACCCCTTCCAGGAGCCGAACCATGTGATGAAACTCCCTTCATCCTAACCTCAATTTCCATCCGTCCACGATGACCGCGATAAAGTCTGCAGCTTGTCGGCTCTGTTGAAACTACATAATCCGGAACAAGTTTTTCTTCCTCAATAAGGTACTTCCAGCACATACCGTCACAATCCTCTTCCATTACAGTAAATGTAAAGTAAACAGTAAAAACACCACCGTAACCAAGTTCCTTTAGAATTCTGCCGGCAGTGATCATTGATGCCGCACCGCCTTTCTGATCTGAAGCTCCACGTCCCCATACTCTCCCGTCACGGATTTCTCCTGAAAAGGGATCAAAGTTCCATTGTTCAGGATCCCCTACTTCAACGGTATCAATATGTGCATCAAATGCTATTTTCTTCGGTCCGTTTCCGACTCTTCCAATAACACTGCCTAGTCCGTCAAAATATACTTCATCAAATCCAGCCTCTTCACACAATGAAGAAATGACTCTGCAGACCTCTTCTTCTTTTCCACTGTATGATTTTGCCTGAATCATTTTAGACAAGTTAATCGCTGTATAATCTCGGTACTGTAGTGCTTTCTCTCGAATTTGTTCCTGAATTTTCATGGCCTATTTACTCCTGTTTATAGTTTTTATTTTTGTAAGTGAAATTATTATTTTATGGAATTCATCCTTTTCCATACTTGTTTTGCATGTTTAGCCGCATCCTGATATATCTGTTGTACATCAAATGGAAATTCCCGATTTTCCAGTACAGTTCTTCCATTAATGAGTACAGTTTTAACACTTGAGGATCCCAGACCAAAAGCGAAATGACCCGCAAGATTCTCATTGGTAAGCGGTGTCGGGCTTTGATAATCTGATATTACCAAATCTGCTTTATAGCCAGGAGCCAAAGTGCCGAATTGACCTGAAAAGTAACGTTCAAGAATCCGGTTTCCCCGGGATAGTGCTGAAAGATATTCAGGAGGCCAAAACGAACCGCCGGCATCACGATTTTTAAAATATGCAAATTTCAGTTCTTCAAACATATCTGCACCAATGCCGTCTGTTCCCAAAGCAAGATTTTTAACAGCAGGAAGCATGTTATTATAACCAACATTATTATTCATATTTGATCGTGCATTATGTACAAGAAATCCATCCTGAATATTCAGAATCTCAATATCCTCGTTTGATAGAAATAGCCCATGTACAAGAATTGAACGATCATTTATTAATCCGAAATCATTCAGCCGTACCACCAGATCTTTTTGATATTGATGATGAGAAACAGAAACATCATATAAATCTTCGGCAATATGCAGGTGTAAACCGCGACCTGTTTCTTCAATTGCTTCTGCTAGAAGACCCATACCGGTATCTGAGATAGTAAAAGGTGCATGCCCACCTATAGCCGCCTCTACTAGCTGGGGTGAACGCCCTGAGGCTTTTTCCGAATCGATGCTTTTGGCAAATCGGATATTTTCTTCCACCCCTTTTTTAATTTCAAAATCACCTCCGTTACGGTTTGTAACTTCATAACAAGTCATTCCTCTAAGACCTGTCTCTACAAACCCCTTTTTAATGGCATCAAGAGACCCTGCAATATATGAGGGACTTGAGTGGTGATCTATAACTGAAGTTGTCCCTGCCTTAACAGCATCAAGTGAACAAATCAAACTTGAATAATACACAGACTCTTCATCCAGGGCTCGATCAATACGCCACCAAAGTTGCTGAAGAGTTGATATAAAATCAGGAGTTGGGCCAATATCTGCTGTGATCCCACGTGATAATCCGGAATAATAGTGGTGATGGGAGCACACAAGTCCAGGATGTACGATACAACCTGTTGCATCTATAATCTTATCTGCTGCTGCCGTATCACCTGCATTGGTTCCTATTGCAGTTACTGTATCATTCGTAACAACAATATCAACCCCATTCTTCACAACCGGCGGATCTAAACTTATAATAACTTTTTCAGCATTTTTAATAACTGTAACTGACATTTCCTGCTCCTTCTATATCGTAGGGATTCCCAGCAAATAAGGATAATCATCTATTATCAGCTGAATTAACTCAGCGAGGTTCTCATCAATTTCTCCACCTATTATTCCATTTAGTACAGGATAATCCTCTACCTCATTTTCCATTCTGATAGAAAGCATTTCTCCTGTGAGATAGAAACCAGGGTTTGTGGAATCAATCATTTCTTCCTTGGAATTGAATATTGTGACTTTATTTTTGTATGGTTTGCCATTCCAGGGACAAAAGGTGGCGCAATTCCCACATTCATTACAGTATGCATCCAGGTGAATTATTTGATAGGGATCATCAAACAAACCTAAATTCCGTACATCTAAAGCCATATTTGCCCGATTAGGACAGACCTCAACACATTTATTGCAAATATAGGAACATTCAAGACACCGGGCTGCTTCATTTGCAGCAAACCGTTTGTCATCCATTACTGAATCTGCCGGGTTTACCCAGGTATTTTTCTTTTTTAGGATTTCAGCAAAAAATTCATTTTCAACTTTTTCCAACTCTTCCAAAGAGAGTTCATCTTCATCAGATTCATTATCATCTCCATGATCATGATTGTGTTCATGATCTTCACCACATTCATGGAAATCTTTTCCACATTCACAGGATTCATCTTCTTCAAAATCCTCTTCAGGTCCCAATTCTTTATCCAGAATTGCTTCAACGGCTTTCCTCGCACCGGCAATACACCTGACAATTGTTGAAGGCCCGGTCTGTGCATCACCAATTAGATAAACTCCTTCTTCTTTTGTTTCGAGAGTATCTTCATTAACTGAAGCCCATCCATCTCCATTCAAAGGGATTTCAAAATTATTCAGCACTTTTGTATCTACCTGTTCACCGATAGCTGTGATAAGTGTTTCAGCTGGAACAGTAAATGTTTCTGCTGTTTCTTCAGGACGTCTCCTGCCGCTTGAATCAGGTTCTCCTAAAATCATCTTCCTGCAAACTAAACCACCTTTACCATCAAACTGTACCGGCAGTGAAAGAAAACTGAACTCAGCCCCCTCCTCAACAGCGTTATCAAACTCTTCAAGGTCAGCAGGCATTTCATGTTTAGTTCTTCTATAAAGTACGGATACACCCTTAACTCCTGGAAGAGTAAGTGCAGCACGCGCACTGTCCATAGCTGTGTTTCCACCTCCGGCAACCGCTATATACTCACCGACTTTCAATGATTCCCTGTCCTTCCTGAATCTGCTGAGAAAATCAAGGGCTTCAATCACATTTTCCCGTGTCCCTTTTAATGGAATTGGATTATCCTTTTCAGCTCCTACCGCATACAAAATATAGCAGAAACCCTCATTTCTGAGTGATGTAACGGTTAATTCCTCGGTTGAAGCACCAAAATGGAATTCAACGCCCTGTTCGCGCACAAATGCAATATCAGATTCAACAGCACTCCGGGGAAGCCTGAATTCAGGAATTATATGATTTACCACACCACCGGCATCAGCTTCTTTTTCAAAAACTGTAACCGAAAAACCTGATCTTGCAAGGAAGTAAGCTGCGGAAAGACCCGCTGGACCTGCACCTATTACTGCAGCCTGCCTTGAGGTTATTTGGGGGGATTCCCATAATTTCTTTTTGTATGATGCAAATCCATTATCGACAGCAATCCGTTTAACAGCCCTGATTTCTACAGGTCCCTCATAATCAATTCTGGTGCAGTTGTACATGCATTGGTGGTCACAGATGTGTCCGGTTATATTTGGCAGAGGATTTTTATCATAAATCAGCTCCAGCGCCTCTGCATACCTGCCCTGCCCGGTCAGATGAATATACTCTGGTACATCCTGATGAATTGGACAGGCCTGAACACACGGGGCAATATAGCAGTCAGTCAGCGGAAGATCATCATCAACATGAACCTTATTGAAGCCTCTTTTTTCTTTATGAAAATCTGTATCAGAAACAGCTGTTTCTGCGAGCTGAGATAATTTATCGGTATCAACGCTTTTCATCGACCAGGATTCGGATGACTCGCATAATGCAGCCATCGCATTCAATCTGGAATAGCCGCCAGGTTTTAATAAATCAGTTGCAACGGTAATGGGACGAATACCTGTCTCAAATATTTCTTTAATATTCACAGCATTTGCACCACCCGAATAAGATATAGGCAGTTTACCGGAAAAATCCAGGGATAATTTTGCTGCAAGCTGTATACTGAGCGGAAAGAGTGCCCTACCGGACATATACATCTCATCACCTGGAAGTGCAAGCGCTTCCTGATCATTCACCGTACCCAGCGTATTTGTTAATTTAACTCCAAATCCAAGTGAACGATCTTCTGCCTTTAGGATAAGTCGCTGAAGCATAGAGACTGCATCATTATATTTTAAGTCATTATCAAAGGATTCCCGTTTTAATGTTATATAAGTATATCCTAAATTATCCAAAGTATTGCGAACTGTCTCATATCCAAGAAGTGTTGGATTAAGTTTAACAAAAGTATGCAGACCCTTTTCGGTTATCATATAGGAGCAGATAGCTTCAATTTCATCGGGAGGACACCCGTGCATAGTTGATAGTGT
Source organism: Bacteroidota bacterium (assembly GCA_013202335.1). Next base: position 8,580 of record JABMQR010000227.1, on the reverse strand, counting down.
TACAGATGGTGATATTTTTGCAGATATTCGTGTACTCAGTCCCTTTAATGCAGTTTGTGCATTTTCAAAACAGGTGTCAGTAAAAATTGACCCATCATCAATTAAGCTATCCAACTCATTAAGATATCCAATGAATAATTCATTTTCTGAAGAATCTATCATTGAATCAATGAATTTTTGCATTTTATCACTCTTAATACCGGCAAGATCATATCCTACACTCATGTTAAAAATGCAGTTCAGATTGTTTACATCGCTGGTACCAGTTGGAATAAGGGTTTCAAGAACATGTAGTATAATCCAGGCTTTTATATATTCATCATAAGCTGCAGATAATGTGTATTCTGTTGACCATTCTACATTATAGCCTTCATCACTTGCATCAATACAAGGTTTATCAATTTCCAGGGTGTCTAAAATTTGGACCGTTTTGAGTTCAATAAATCTTGCACCAGTTACATAAGAAGCTATAATATTCTGAGCAAGCTGTGTATGCGGCCCTGCAGCAGGTCCTAACGGCATTGCACAGGTCTGTCCAAAAATTGAGAGTTTAGCAGTATCTCTTTTTGTATATATATGATCTTTACTTATACCAAATATCGAAGAACATCTGTCATATTCAGTAATTACACGGTTCATTAAATCTTTGAATGATACTGGAATCATTTTGTCACTCATATAAACTCCTATCGATAGTGTCTGGTATCCTATACATTTTATTAGTTTAATTAACCATGGGAACCGTGCATCTGTCCAATACAACTTAGATTACCGGGCTAAAATGAAACCTGACAAACTTATTTCCCTTCATTTATTGTAAACTCTATTCAATATCTGTCAACCTGTTTTGCAACAGTTTGCAACAAATTATACTATTTACTATAATTATTTCTCCATAATATTTAATTAGAATATGTTTGAATAAAAAGTTCATAGTTACATATTACGCAATTTTTTATATTTTTATATTTGTTTTGGTTAATTATGTTGCATATTTTTTACTTATATAGTATTTTTAATAATAGTTGGAAAAGAATAAGGAGAAAAAGTATGATAGATTTGACAATGCATGAATCAATTGCAGAAAAAAATGTAAAAAGGTGTCAGGAGAAAAATGTAATCCTTCCCACATTTGAACAAATGAAAGATCCCTCAAAAATACCTGAGAAAATAGCTAAAAAACTGAAAGAAACCGGTCTTTGGGATATCGATCCTGTTAATTTATTCCGAATTTCATGGAAAAACGAACCAGTAAAATTCGGTGGAACACACTCAGGTGTTAATTATATAGAACTGCCTTCCTCTTTAACAGGTACAAAAGCCAGAGTTTTTGCACTTGTAGGAAAATGGTTCCCTACCGGTGCACATAAAGTAGGCGCTACCTATGGATGTCTGGCCCCTGCTTTAGTAACGGGAAATTTTGATTCAACAGCTCAAAAAGCCGTATGGCCATCAACTGGAAACTATTGCCGCGGTGGAGCCTACAACTCCCAATTACTTGGCTGTGACTCAATTGCTATTCTTCCGGAAGAGATGAGCCGGGAGCGGTTTGAGTGGTTGAAACAAGTTGCAGGTGAAGTTATCGCAACTCCCGGATGTGAAAGTAATGTAAAAGAAATTTTTGACAAATGTCATGAATTAAACAGAGAACGCGGGACTGATATTGTAATATTCAACCAGTTTGATCAATTTGAAAACTATCTCTGGCATTATGAAGTAACTGGTAACGCTTTTGAAGAAATTGTTTCAACTGAAAAACTTGATCCTGATGATATCAAAGGGTTTGTATCCGCAACAGGCTCCGGCGGAACTTTAGCAGCAGGAGATTATCTGAAACAATTATTTCCTACACTTAAAATTGGTGCTGCAGAGGCTCTTCAGTGCCCTACACTACTAAGAAATGGTTTTGGGGGTCATAGGATTGAGGGAATTGGTGATAAACATGTACCCTGGGTTCATAATGTAAGAAACACAGATATGATTCTCGCAGTAGATGATAATGACTGTATGGATATACTCAGACTTTTTAACGAAGAGTCAGGGAAACAACTTCTTATGGAAAAAGGAGTTCCGGTTGAGACAATTAAACAGCTTGAACTTTTTGGTATTTCAGGAATTGGTAATGTACTTGGTGCTATTAAAATGGCTAAATATTATGAGTTCGATGAAAATGATGTAATTTTCACGGTATTAACAGATTCTTCAGAAATGTATCTGTCCAGAATTCAGGAAATGCATGATTCCTCAGGACAATTTGATCAAACTGATGCAGCAGTAGTCTACGCAAAGTCACTGAAAGGTCAAAATATAAATGATGCCTTTGAACTCTCTTATTATGATCGTTTAAGGGTTCATAACCTTAAATATTATACATGGATAGAGCAGCAGGGAAAAGATGTTGAAGATTTAAATGCTCAGTGGTATGACAAAAATTACTGGACAAACATACAGGCTCTTACACCGAAAATTGATGCATTAATTGAGGACTTTAATAAAAAAACAGGATTACTGTAAATGGAATTCACTTATATATGTTCTGACTGCGGAAAAGAATTTGACAGCTCAAAAGTTGTTTACCGATGCCCGGTTTGTGCTGAAGGCACCTCCGGGCTGAATTTTCAATCAGGAAACCTGATTGTACAGCTTAATAAAAAGCAGCTTCTGGAACTTAATAAGCTTGAACATGTATCTGCTTTTGATTTTTTCCCTTTTGCAGTACCCACTCCTTCAGCCTATCCTGTTGGGAATACTCCACTGGTTCAGTCTCCTGGCCTGTCAGAAACATATAAATTGAAAAACCTGCGGTTTAAGATTGAGGGAACAAATCCTTCAGGATCTTTCAAAGACAGGGCTTCTCAGCTGGTAGCGGCGCAGGCTCTGGCAATGGGTGAAAAGAAAATTGTTCTTGCCTCAACAGGAAATGCCGGTTCAGCTATGGCTTGTGCAGGTGCTGCTTACGGATTGGACATAATCCTTTTTGTTCCCGAAACCGCACCGGTAAATAAATTAATGCAGTCTCTTATCTATGGAGCCTGTGTAGTTCCCATCAAAGGAACGTACGACGATGCTTTTGCTCTTTCAATTGAATATTCTGAAAAGTTTGGTGGTATCAATAGAAATACCGCCTATAACCCCATTACGATTGAGGGTAAAAAAAGTGTTTCAATTGAACTTTTTGAGCAGCTTGGCCGGAAAATACCCGATGCCGTATATATCCCTGTTGGTGATGGAGTAATTCTCTCCGGCGTATATAAGGGATTTACTGATTTACAAAGAGCAGGACTTATTACACACATACCAAAATTAATTTGTGTGCAGGCGGAAGGAAGTGCTGCAATTTCACATGCATTTAACACCGGAGAAGAGAAACTGCTTGATTCAGCTGAAACAATGGCTGATTCGATCTCTGTAGCATCTCCTGCTGCCGGCAGACTTGCTGTTACTGCACTTCACGGGTCACAGGGATGGACCACAATTGTAAGTGATCAGGAAATATCTGATGCGCAGTTGGAATTAGCTAAACATGCTGGATTATTTGCAGAACCTGCTGCTGCCACTGCCTGGGCAGGTGTTCGTGCAGATCTGGAAAAAATCACTAATACATTGGGTAATGATGCTGAAATTACCGTACTTCTCACGGGTACGGGATTTAAGGACATGGCTGCTTTTAATAGAATTGTTTCAGTACCCAAAGCAATTGAACCTCTTCTGCAGGATGCGGCAGATTTCGTTCAGGCAAAAAATAATAACTGAGGATCTTTCAAAATTATATGAAAAATACTTTTTTCAAAATTTGAAGGATCTAACCTATTTGTCAGAAGTTTCCAATTTACATATATCTATATATTATCAATGATTATATATAATCAAATCGTAAACTTCAAAAGTAAGTTACAATAATATTTATTATTGTAATTTACTCAGCTTCTATACGACATCCTCTATGCGTGATATATTTATCATAATTACTAAGGTCTGGAGGATTTCATGGAGCCTTTTCTCATTGGACTGGGTGCTGGTCTTATATTTTTTATAATAGCAATTATCAACAACCTCAGAATCCGCAGGAAGCATAAAAAAGAGGTCCTGAGGATCAAATCCATCGTTACGCAAAAAATGGATATCGAATCTGATTCTTTCTCAAGGATGAGAGAAGAGATTGATAATTTGAAAAAACAGAATGAAAATCTCAGAATAAGTGTCCGCACATTATCACAAAAACCAAACAGACGCGAAGTTGCTAAACTTCAGGTTTATCAGAGAGCTATTGAAATTATGTCTTTAAGAGCACCCGGTTTTGCCCCGGCATGGCAGACTGCACTTTCTGAGAGTGAAAAAGAGTATGATAAGATTTTTACAGGATTAGAGCCGTTTGTAAGAAAAGTTGTACCTTCAAAATTGATTGATTTATTTGATTCAACTCCAAAATCAGTTCCGGAACTTGAAGTAGATAATGACAGACCGGAAGATTAAAACGGGACCATAAGGACTCACCCTATATGAAAACACTTACGCGTTTTCTCTTCATAACTATATGTTCTGTAACTATTATCACCATTATTCCACAGAGTTTGAAAGCTGAACAAATAGGAGATTGGTCTATAATTCAGCAAGTTGATGCTTTATTTTTACCAAACGAACTAAATGCACCCCTCGCTTCCCTGTCTACACTAACTGCTGGTATCTCATTAACCTTACCAATTCTCCCTATTTCTGAATCGCTGTTTTCCGTGGAGGTGCCGGCAGAAAGTGATATATTACTATCTGCATACCAAACAGCAATGTATGCAGGTTCTATGGGTTTAGTATATATTTCAACAGAGCTGATGAAAAAATCCTTCTCAAGGAGACGTCCATTTCCTGATGAAAGTGAAGATCCAAATAAATCGTTCCCATCCCGGCATACCGCTCTATCTTTTGCGGCAGCAACTTTTCAATCTATTTACTTAAAAAACAATGATAATAGTGCAGCCACGGCAGTTTCTGTAAATATAAGCAGTTGGAGTTTAGCGATTCTTACCGGTTATTTGAGGGCAGCCTCAGGAGAGCACTTTATTACTGATGTTCTGGCAGGAGCTGTTATCGGATCTTTGATTGGAGCTGCCGGTGGAATTCTTGCATCTCTATAACGAGTAAATTCCCACAATCTACTTGACTATATTGCCATATAGCAATATAGTCAACATATGAACGACATACTTCTTAAAACCTATCGTGAGCAGGCCGCTCTGCATAAACTACTGGCCAACGAATCCCGGCTTGCCATTATTGACAAATTAAACGCAAGCGAGACGAATGTAACAGAATTGACCAAAATCACTGGATTAGATCAGTCAACGGTAAGTAAGCATCTCTCTCTCCTGTATAATGCCGGACTTATAGACTACAGAAAGTCTGGAAATCAGATATTTTATAAACTGTTAACTTCATGCGTTATAGATATGACTCAATGTGCTCTACGTGTTTCAGCTGAAAGAGACGGCTCTTCCGGGAAGGGCTGTTCCTGCAAGGAATAATATTCATGATAATTTTTACCTACTTTGCTGATTTTCTTGTTTTTACCTTTTTCGGCCTATCCCCCGATACAAGAATTGCCGGAAGCCTTCATTTTTTCTTTGAAGATATTTCTAAAATATTTATTCTGCTCATAATCCTGATATATCTTATTTCATTATTGCGGGCCGGACTGCAGCCGGAACGTATTCGGAAATTCCTCTCTGGTAAAAAACGCGGAGTCAGCTACATTCTGGCTTCTCTTTTTGGTGCCGTTACCCCTTTTTGCTCCTGTTCAAGCATTCCCCTTTTCATGGGTTTCACACAGGCGGGAATCCCACTTGGAATTACCATGGCTTTTTTAATCACCTCACCAATTGTAAATGAAATTGCGCTTGTCCTGCTTGGCTCTCTTCTTGGGTGGAAATTTATGGTCATGTATGCCGGAATAGGTATTAGTGCCGGAATACTGGGCGGACTCTTTATTGACCTTATCAAAGCTGATAGATATTTAACTCCTTTTGCACAAAACATGCTCGGGAATAGTGCTGAATCTACAAATTATGACAATTATTCTAAAAAAATCAGCTTATCAGAACGTAGTACATTTGCTTTAACTGAATTAAAAACCATTCTTAAACGTGTTTGGATATGGGTATTTATTGGTGTTGGCACAGGGGCATTATTCCATGGTTTTGTTCCGGAATCATTTATTTTGAATTATCTTGGGGCCGGTAAACTCTGGACAGTTCCCGCAGCGGTCGGTATTGGTATTCCACTCTATTCAAATGCTACAGGGATTATTCCGGTAGCAGAATCACTTCTTCAAAAAGGGCTTCCCTTAGGCACAACTCTGGCCTTTATGATGAGTACCGTTGCTGCAAGTCTCCCTGAATTTATGATGCTGAAACAAGTAATGAAAATAAAATTACTACTAATATTTTTCTCAATGCTTCTATTCTTTTTCACTCTTACAGGATGGATATTCAATTTTTTTACTAGTATATGAACGGAGGTTTCAATGCAAAAGATTCAAATTTACGGTTCAGGGTGTAAAAGATGTCAAAAACTTTACATAAATGCTCTTGAAGCAATTGTCGGCAAAGAATCAGATTATACTGTAGAAAAAATAACAGACATGGAATCAATTATTGCGGCAGGTATTATGTCTACCCCAGTCCTGGCAGTTGATGGTAAAAAAGTTATAACCGGACAAATCGCATCAGTAAAAACGATACAGGAAATTCTTGGATTAACATAATAATACAGGTATATGTATCACTTCCACCTGCTTGAACATAAAGAACAGGGGATGATGTGAGTGTTTGAGGTAGTTAAGTAAACCTTCCACCTACTTTTACTTAAAAACGCTCCCTAACAGGAGCGTTTTTTTACCGAAGACGGATATACTAAAGGATACAAATATTTAATTTAATTCAATATTCGTATTCTTAGCATCCTTATGTAGTGTTTTCTAAGATTGAGATTTGGCTTTATCATGCTCGGAATGGGGTCTTTTTGTGGTCCTTTTTTTCCGGGGCTCTATTTTCCATATTGTAATACAAATTATTAAAGTTTATTAGATTTCGGAAGTAACTTTCCAAAATCTAATTAATCTACCTATCTATCATTTTGTGGATTATTATCACTATCTAATCTATATAAAATAATTCTTTGGTTAAGTTCTAAATTAACAGTTTTTTCGAAAAGAGAATCGAATTTTTCAGTAATAGACTCAAAGCCTTTTGATAATGCGTTTTGTGTGGCTGATAATGACCCAATATCTTTGTTTAAACTTGCATAAATTCCAAATAAAAATATAAACACGGCAACGATACAAGTAACAACTATACCATTAAAGATTTCGGATTGATGTTTTTGAAAAATTGTTGGTTTTTTATAATTTTTTTGATTTATTTTTTCTGTTTGATTGTTTTCAGAAATGTCACCTACTGAATTTGTTCCCTCTGTACTTTCAAAATCTGATAAATCTGTTGGATCATCAATTATAACTGCATCATGTAATTGTTTGATATATGTTGCACGTTCTTTTGCATTTTTTGGTGTTTGAGAAGACACTTACTAATCCTCTTTTGATAAGAAGCTAAAAAAATCATTAATATACTCATTATTAATATACTCAATAAATCTTTTATAATGCCAGTCATCAATTCTATCTTTAAATGGTTCAAATAGGTATTGTGAATCGAAAGTAAATTTTAATTCATTCGTATCAACCTTTTTAATAATTTGTTCGATAATATTGATATAACTATTATCAGTTTCATGCTGAAAAGCTGTATTGGTAGGAAGGGTATAATTATAACGAATATGGAAATCTTTATTTAATTCTACCCCTCTTTGATATTTACTTATTATATTGTCGATTAAAGTTGGCTCTTCAGAATTAAACTCTAACATATATCCAAAACGAATAATTTTGTCTATTTTGTTTTCTTTAATAATTTGTTCAATTATGAATTTTAAAGCATCATTTATTAACCAAGTAATAACACCTTCAAAACTTTCCTCTTCATTAATATTATAGCTAAAAATCACATCTGATGTAGAAAATCTTATAAAAGTATTTTTGTCTTTGCTAAATAGCCTCGCATCAATATCACCATTGCTATGATTGGAAGAAAAATGTGGGAAATATTCTAAACTAAAAGGTGAATATTTACTAAAAATAGTTTCATGCAAAGCTGAACCAACAAAATCAAACATTCGGAAATTTCTTTGAAATTTAATACCAAAAGTTACTTTTGATACATTATTTAAATTCAATGTTAGCATTTAATCATCCTAAACCTATTTATTTTACATTGTAATTATTGCTTAAGAACTCAGAAAAAGTCAAGGTAATATATTTTTTTTTATATACCTACTTATAATTAAACCTTCGATATAATCCATTAAGATTCAATTTAATATTCAGTTATATTTACTTTAATATATTTACCTATTTCTATAGTCCTTGTGGGAAATAATAATTGTTCGTATATAATATGTTTTTTGCAAGTAATTTTTCCCCATTATTGCAAATATTTTTCCCCAGTATAGGTGGGGAATTTTCTTACAATTTTT
>JABMQR010000226.1 GCA_013202335.1 Bacteroidota bacterium | reverse complement strand
GCTTTAGCCTGCTTTTCAACCTGTTTGGAACCGGGAACGATCCACGCGGTGACATTATTAGCTTTTTGTTTGCCTTTAACGAAAGAAGCAAAGATGCGAAGATCCTCAATCCTACCATTTGTACAACTTCCGACAAACACATAATCAATAGGGTGGTTGATTAATGATGCACCCTGACTGAAATTCATGTATTCCATCGATTTTTTAAAAGATTCTCTGTTGTTTTCTTCAATATCCTCAATAATAGGGATTTTGTCTGTTATTTTTATCCCCATTCCCGGATTTGTTCCATAGGTGATCATAGGTTCGATATCTTCTGCTTTGAAATACAATTCCTTATCGAAGCAAGCATTTTCATCAGAGTAAAGTTTTTCCCACCGGCTAACAGATTTATCAAAATCCTTTTCTTTTGGCGCAAACTCACGACCTTTTAAATAGTTAAAAGTAGTTTTATCCGGGGCGATTAAACCACCACGTGCACCCATCTCAATGCTCATATTACAGATAGTCATCCTGCCTTCCATACTCATGTTTCGAATAGCAGAGCCGGCATATTCAATAAAATAACCTGTAGCTCCACTGGCCGATATTTTTGAAATGATATAGAGGATAATATCTTTTGAAGAAACACCTTTATTCAGTATCCCTTCGATAGAGATCCTCATTTTTTTTGGTTTGGGTTGAAGAACACACTGGCTTGCCAAAACCATTTCAACTTCACTGGTGCCAATACCAAAAGCTATGCAGCCAAATGCCCCATGAGTTGAAGTATGGCTGTCACCACAAACTATAGTAGTACCAGGCTGAGTGAGTCCCAGCTCTGGTCCGATAACGTGAATTATCCCGTTATTTGGGTGATTTATACCGTACAAAGTTATATTATGCTCCCTGCAATTTTCACTTAGTTTTTCGATCTGCTGTTTTGACAGTATATCACGAATGGGCAGGTGTTGATTTTTTGTAGGTATATTATGATCAGCAGTAGCTATGATCTTTTCGGGTCTGAAAACCGGAAGATTCCTTTCCCTGAGGCCGGCAAAGGCCTGAGGGCTTGTTACCTCATGAATCAAGTGGCGGTCGATATACAAAACATCGGGACCGTCATCAATTTTTTCTATCACATGGGCATCCCAGATTTTATCAAATAGTGTTTTCACTTCCAAATCTTATTCAGGTTTTTATTTTTTTATTCCATTAACTGTTAAATCATAGCATTTAGAGATTGCATCAATAAATGCTTCGACTGATGCTGTTATTATATCGGTATTAGCAGAAAATCCATAATAGAGCTTACCCCGGTTTTCTATCTGAACATGCACCTTACCCAGGTCGTCACTCCCTCTTGTTATTGCCTGTATAAGGAATTCCTCAAGACGTACTTTACGATTTATCAATTGTTTGACAGCAGAAAAAGCCGCATCTATCGGTCCGTTCCCTGAAGCAGTGGCTGAAACAATATTATCATTTATTTTTAATCTTACGGTAGCCATAGGAACGGCTGATTTTCCACATACTACCTGTAACAGCTCGAGCTTTATATGCTTTTCCTCTATTGTGGCTGTTCCGGCAAGTATTCTCAGATCATCATCTTTAATATCTTTCTTTTTATCAGCAAGAGCAAGAAATTTGTGATATATTTCATTCAATTTTTCTTTACCGAAGCTATATCCGAGTATTTCAAAACGGTGTTTTAATGCAGCCCTCCCGCTTCTTGCAGTAAGTATAATTGAAGATTCCTTTATACCGATATCCGTTGGATCGATTATTTCATAATTTTCCCTTTTTTTCAATACACCGTCCTGGTGTATACCGGAAGAATGAGCAAAGGCATTCCTCCCGACAATAGCTTTGTTAGCCTGAACCGGCATTCGCATGAGAGTAGAAACAAGTCTACTGGTTGCATAAATCTTTTTGGACTTAATCCCTGTTTTAAAAGGAAGATCAGAGTGGCTCTTCATGATCATTACAACTTCTTCCAGTGAAGTATTTCCAGCTCTTTCACCAATTCCGTTTAAAGTTACTTCCACTTGTCTGGCTCCGTTTTTAATGCCCATTATTGTATTGGCTGTTGCTAATCCCAGGTCGTTATGACAGTGAGTTGAAATAACAGCCTTATGAATGCCTTTTACATTTTCTTTAAGGAATTTTATTTTTGCTCCATATTCCTCAGG
>JABMQR010000022.1 GCA_013202335.1 Bacteroidota bacterium | reverse complement strand
CCTCATTGATTATGGAATAGCAGACCAGGTCCAGAAGAAGGCCGCAGTCCTTCCCCATCCTTTTCTCTAGCATCGGGGCAAGCCTGTACTCCTCGACCAACTTGCCGATCACCAGATATGCACCAATCCTCAGGCAGCAGCTCCTGTAAGAGTCTGGACGCTCCTCCGGAAGGACTGCGAAGGGGAAGTATTCCTGGTACTTCTCATTGGGATGCATCAATGAGGAATCTTCCCGGCAGACCTTGCCGATGATTGCCCGCTTGGGAATATTGAACTTCCTTCCGGCATCATACACCCGGTCATACTCATATTGTACGTAAACCGCATCCCCCTTCTTTTTCAGAACGATCTTGCCTGGAACATCGGGAATTCCGATAGTGAAATCGTAGTACATCGTGCCTCCTTATTAAGTACAACTGGTGTACTCAATAAGGATACAATAGTTCGGGGATTTGTGCAATAAAAAAGCCCGGTAATCGTTATGATTCCGAGCTTTATTCAAGACATGATAGTCGATTTAGTTCTTTGAGTGTAACTTATTTGCAAAGTCCACAGTATAATTTTCTTGACAAATAGCATTGTTGGATTATAATAAGGAAAAGGTTTCGAAAAAAGAAACCAATACCAAAAAGGAGAAAGATATGAAGAAAAAACTGGTAGTACTTTTCATTGTTTGTCTGGTCATGATCAGTGGTCAGCTTTGGAGTAAAGGAGATGCTGAAGCAGAAGATGGCGTTATTACACTGGAGTTTTTCCAGCAGAAAAGGGAAGTTATAGAAATTTTCGATGAGATTATTGCCCGCTTTGAAGCTGCAAATCCGGGAATAATAATTGAACAAAGCCATGTGGCAGATTCAGGCCAGGTGCTGACCAGCAGGATGGCAACAAATGATGTTCCTGCGATCCTGACCCATTGGCCAAATTCTGTTGATTATGCTACTGCGGCGGTGGAAGATTTTTTCGTAGATCTCACCAATGACCCAGTAACAAATGGAGCGCTTCCTTCAATACTCGAATCTATAAAGTTGGATAATGGTAAAAATTATGCATTACCAATATCCATTAATACTCAGGGAATTTTCTACAATGTAGATCTATTTAATGAGAATAATCTGGAAATACCTGAAACATGGGAAGATTTCATTTCTCTATGCGAAACAATCAAAAATATGGGTAAGACAGCTTTAGTTTTTCCAGATAATACAACATGGACCCTGTCACAACAGCATAGGATGTCACTTGAATTAGACTTGGATGGATATGATCTCATTGATGCGATTAAAGCAGGAACTGATGACTGCCGTACCAATGTTGAACTTAAGGCCATGGCTGAAAAATTATACGATCTGAGGGCTTATGGTCAGGACGAACCGCTTGGAACCAGCTATGAACAAGCAGTTTTTGACTTTGCTAATGGTAAGGCTTTCATGTTCTGGCAGGGAATCTGGGCCATTCCAAGTATTAATAGTGCTAATCCAGATCTTAACTATACAATGTTTGCATTACCAGCCTTGAATGGTAGAGAAACACGTGTAGAGTATGGAGTAGATTTAGCTCTGGTTATTGGTAATACTAATGAAAGACAGATTGAAGCAGCAAAGAAATTTCTAGCATTTGTAGCAACCCCGGAAATTGGTCAGTATTATGCCGATATAGATGGTTCTCCTTCGGCTATTAAGGGAGTGGCATTCAATTCTGAAGTATCCCGGCCGGTTGTAGATTATGTGCAGGCAGGAAAGTCCTTCAGGAATATTCGTTTCAAATTTGCTCCCGGTGGGGCTGCCAGAATAGCTACAGCATATCAGCAGTATCTAATTGATCATGATTATGATGCGTTTGCTGTTGAAATGAATTTTGGGTTTGGAATGCCGGAATAATAGATGAGGTTCTTTCAAAATTATTAATTTTGAAAGAACTACCCAATAGTGAAGTTTTTTGATGATTTATAATTAATTCTGATGTAATAAGATAAAACATTTATCAAAAAACTTCTGAAGCCAATTTCTTATAAATCTTTGATTTATGAAATTTGCTCAGATAACTAGTTTTTGTAAGTCACGGCTAGTTCGTGACTTACAAAATATTCTAATTTCGTTGGAGGTCGCATGGCACGAACACTGAGCATCGGTGAAAAAAGAACTTTTTTTGCATTATCATTTCATGGGGTCATTCTTTATACTCTATTTTTTATGATACCTTTTATGATGGGTATTTATTACAGTATGACTGATTGGAATGGAATTAGCCGAAGCTATAATTTCACAGGTCTGACAAATTATATTAAACTTTTCTCTGACACCAGAGTAATGAATGCGCTGAAAGTAAATTTCTCCTATATGATAGTCTTTACAGTGGTAGTTAATACACTAGCTATAGTTCTGGCGCTCATACTCAATTCTGATGCATTGAAAATGCGAAGAACATACCGGGCTATTTTCTTTTTCCCTGCGGTTATCAGTATGGTCGTTGTCGGTATGGTCTTTGACCAGCTTTTCTATCATGTACTTCCTCTGTTTGGTGAGATTTTAAATATTGAATTTCTTAAAAGTAACCTGTTAGGAAAATCGGAGTACGCGCTTTGGGCAGTTCTTGGGGTAAGTGTTTGGAAAAGCACAGCAGTTCCTATGGTTTTACTTCTTGCCGGGTTGCAAACAGTTCCAGGAGAATTGATCGAAGCATCTATTTTAGATGGAGCAAATGTGTTTCAGAGATTCTGGAAAGTTGTGCTTCCTTTTCTTATACCGGCTTTGAATATGACGCTGATATTATCAATCAGACATGGCATTATGGTATTTGATGTTATCAAGGCGATGACCGGTGGAGGACCAGGCAGAGCAACGGAAGTTATAGCAATACTTGTCTATAATTCCGGATTTCAAGAGATGCGTTTTGGGTATGCATCCACTCAATCGATTTTACTTTTCGCGATAATTGCCGTGATATCGTTTGTCCAGATAAAATTACTGACTAAAAAAGAGGTTGGACAAATATGATTAAAAAAACAAAAATCCTACAACAATCGGTTATCAATATCTTTTTATTAATTGGCTGCTTCCTTATATTATTTCCTCTCTATTTAACAGTTATTACAGCATTAAAGACCCCTCAGGAATCTGCACAGAATTTTTTCTCGCTTCCTAAGACATTCTTCTTGGAGAACTTTAAGGAAATAATTAATAAAGCAAACTTTCTTCTGTATTTCAAGAACTCAATAGTAATCACCGTAGTTTCAGTTACTGGCGAAATGCTTTTATTACCCCTTTTTGCTTATGTAATTGCCAGAAATATTCAAAGCAAATACTATAAATTCATCTATTTCATGACAGTTTTGGGTATTTTCATCCCTTTTCAGGTGGTGATGCTGCCTACAATCAAACTTATGTATAAGATTAATCTGCTTTCAACAACAGGTCTAATAATATTATACCTTACCTACACGATGAAAAAAGGAACATTCCTGTTTGTGGGATATTTAAAATCAATCCCACTGGAACTCGAGGAATCAGCGTATATGGATGGTTGCGGTATTCTAAAAACCTATATTTTAATTGTTCTACCACTTCTGAAACCGATTATTGCCACAATGATAATTATTGATGGACTTTGGATATGGAATGATTTTCTTCTCCCATTGTTAATGGTTAATAGGGATATAAACAGTTGGACGCTGCCGCTTTTTCAGTTTCAATTTAAAAACCAATACTCATTTGATTTTAACCTTGCTTTTTCCAGCTTTCTTTTGACTATGCTTCCGATCATGCTTGTATATGTATTTCTTCAAAAACATATAATTGCCGGGATGACTAAAGGAGCTATTAAGGGGTGATTCCAAGGCAGTGATCTGATGTATTTGATAAGGGGTATTACAGTTGCTGTTGGCGGAGGACGTTCTCTCAATAATAACTTGTGAACGATAATCAAAATTATATAACCTGATGTATTTACATTTTCTGACATCCGAACGAAGTAGCTAATTCTTTCGCATGTAGAATGCAGAATTAGTTTTTGAATAAGGCTAAAATTTAAGGAGTTACCGCCATGGCAATGCAAAAAAACAGATTACAGACATTTCTTCCTAGATTCACATATCTCCCAGAGAGTGATCGTTATCTATCAAAAAAGGATGAAGCCCAATTTCGCATCAATGTGATAGGAACCGGCATGAATGGGCAAGAGCATATTAGAGTAACGGAACTTGAGGGAAGGGGAACCATTCACGGAATATTTGATCCTAACATGGGTAGTATTAATGCGGCTAAAGAAATAATGGCTGGTTTTGGTAAAGGGTTGGTTATCTATGATGATTTAGAGCAGGCATGTTCTGATCCAGCAGTAGATGCGCTCATTATTTCAACCCCAAACTACACTCATCGAAAAGTTATTGATGTTGCCATCAAATCCGGGAAACACCTTCTGATTGAGAAACCTATGGCAACTACGATTGATGATGCATATCATATAATGAAGATTTCCGAACAATACCCGGCAGTGTTCCAGATAGGGCTCCAGTATCGCTATAAAGCCATCTACCGGGAATCGGTGTATGAGGCTCTGGAAAGAAAATCTTTAGGTGATATAAAGCAGATATCCATCCAGGAGCACAGAATACCATTTCTGGATAAGGTAGGGCAGTGGAATAAATTTTCCGAATTTTCAGGCGGTACACTTGTAGAGAAGTGCTGTCACTATTTTGATCTTTTCAATCTCTTTGCCCAATCAAAACCGGTAAGGGTTTATGCTTCGGGTGACCAGAGTGTGAACTTCAAAGAGTTTGAGAAAGATGGGAAAAAGTCTGATATTCTGGATAATGCGTTTGTCATTGTTGAGTATGAGAATGGTGTTAGGGC
This sequence comes from Bacteroidota bacterium, assembly GCA_013202335.1. The sequence continues at coordinate 34 of JABMQR010000022.1, read as the reverse complement.
AAACTTTAACCTGTGCATGTTTGCTCCGCTATTT